>JBFGRR010000060.1:0-8256 GCA_041567215.1 Acidimicrobiia bacterium
CACCGGTTGCAGATACGGCGGCACCCGTCCGCGAGGCGGTGCCCGCCCCATCCCCTGAGGCTGTCGTGGCAACCCCTGCAGCCGCTGCCGTGGCAGTCGCTCAGGAGGAGCCCGAGAAGGGGCCCGAGATCGAGCCGGCTTCTCTGGCCGACCGGGTGAAGACCGGCGCCAAGTCGGGCGCCGTGGTCGGGGGTGTGATGGCTCTGGTGTCGATCTTGTTCTCGATCCAGTGGCTGCTTCCTCGCGCCTCGGTGACGGGATCTGAGGGTGACTTCTCGCCCGCAGTCGAAGTGGTTCCCGGCTGGTTGGTGCTCGGCTCGGCGCTGCTCGGCGTCGTGGCAGGCATCGTCATCGCAGGCACTTCGCGATTGGTCTCCTCCTGGCGCGGGCCCACCATGAGCCTGGCCGGAACAGGTCGCTCGTCACTGACGGGCGGTGGCGTCATGGGTGGTCTGGTCGGCCTCGTCCTCGGTGCGTTGCTTGCGGGGCTCACCGAACCGCTCGGTGATGGTCTCGGCCTGCTTCCGGTGGGCCCGGCGTTGGGTTGGACCATCGGAGCCTGGGTGGTGGGCGGCTGGTTGGTCGGAATCATCGTTCAGGCTCTCGCCACACCCCACGCCGAAGTGCATCCCGATGTCGACGTGGTTCGCTCACGGCTCGGATCGGCCTACGGCATCCCGGTTGCCGCCATCCTCGCCGTGGTGGTGCTGGCCGGACCCGCCGCATACGTGTTCCTCCTCTTCCCGTCGTGGGCGCCGGTGCTCGGGATGTTCATCGCCGCCAGCATCCTCGGCTTCGCAGGCCTGGCCGCGTCGCGGCCGGGTATGCGGATCAGCGCTGGCGAGTTCTTGATTGCTGCCGCAGGGATCGCCGTCGTCGTGGTCATCGTCGCCTCGATCCTGAACGCCCAGGGTGCGGGGCACGGGGAAGAGCCTCACTCGGAGACAAGGGCTGCGGTCGTAGCCCTGCTGTAGAGGTGCGGCGCATATCCGTGGTCGGGGTCAGCGGCTCCGGCAAGACGACCCTGGCTGCTCGTCTGGCGGACAGTCTGGCGATCCCCCATCTCGAACTGGATTCCATCTTCCATCAGCCAGGTTGGGAGCCGCTAGACGGGGCCGAGTTCCGGCGCCGGGTGGGTGGCTTCGTGGATGGCGATGCCTGGGTGGTCGACGGGAACTACAGCACGGTCAGGGACCTGGTCTGGTCTCGAGCCGACACGGTGGTCTTCATCGACCTGCCCCGGTCGGTGGCGATGCGCCGGGTGGTCTTGCGGACGCTGGGGCGAACCCTGCTTCGAAAGAAGCTCTGGAATGGCAATCGGGAGGTGGTCTCCAACCTCTGGAAACGCGATCCGGAATCGAACATCGTGCTGTGGACTTGGACGACTCATAGGCCGAATCGCCATCGCTACCTGGCGGCCTCTTCGGATCCCGCCTGGTCGCATCTCACGTTCCACCGTCTGGAGACTCCGCGCCAGGTGCGCGCCTTCGCCTCAGCCGTCGGAGATCGCCACCGCCACGGCTAGTCCGTTGCGGACCACGTAGGTGACCGCGATCGGTTCGCTACTGCGCAGATGGTCGCGCAGGTGTATCAACTCGAACTCGAACGCTCCGTCGGGCGCCGGCGAGATCTGAAGCGTTCTCCCCGAGTCGGTCCGCATCGTGAAAGAATGCACGCTCGTCAGGTCCCCTTCCACCGCCGTGACCACGCCTCGCACGGTCGTGGAGGACGAGCAGGAGAGCAGGAGGATGGTTGTCGCGACGGCGAGGCTATGCGACCAGGTCACGCTCGATGGCGTCCCATTGGCGCTCTTCCTTGGTCCACCTGAACCAGATGTAGGCGATGATGCCCAGCAAGTAGAGACCGCCACCGATCTTCATGATGATTCCGGCGATCGTCTGGTCGGCCACCGGCGTCAAGCCCCACTCGAGGGCGGCGTCGCCGTACATGGGGTAGAGGGGCTCGCGGCTGAAGGTGATGAACGAGGCGGGCACCGTGGGAATGATCGTGTTGAGGAACAGGTAGAGCATCTGCATCGGCCGGCGCAGCCTTGGAATGGCCTGCGTCGGGCTGAACACGGGGAGCCAGAGGAGCATGCCCGTGATGAACAGGAATGCGTGAATGCCCAAGTGCACCAGGTCGTTGCTGTTCTGCCAGCCGACCGCCTCGGGCCAGTGCACGAACACGATCGTCGCGTTGAATACGAAGAACGCGACGACGGGCCGCGCCAGAGGGCGGAGGATCGCAGCGACGTATCGGTTGCCGAGAGTCGCGTCGGCCATCCATCGAGGCATCCCCGTGAAGAGGAGCGGGGGCACCACGTACCCGATCAGCAGATGCTCGAACATGTGCGCCGTGAACAGTGTCTCTTCTGCAAGCTCGTGGATTGGCCAGTCCGAGACCAGCCAGATCACCACCACACCGGCCAGCCAGAAGGCCCATTGAGACCTGGTGGCCTTTTGGGCCTCAGGTGCCATCACCGGACGCAGGCGGGTGTCGGCGTACCAGTAGCCGAAGACGAGTATCGCCACCACCGCCCAGGCATCCCAGTGCGGACTCCAGGCGGGGAGCATCAGAGAGCGATCACGCCCATTGCCCCGAGGACGATTGCGTACAGGCCCAGGGCGAGGACGAATCCGGCGGTGAAGAACTTGTTCAGCATGCCTTTCTCGTAGCGCAGGTGCATGAACCAGCCTATGACCATCACGAACTTGAGGAAGGACAGGATGATCAGCGCCGGCGCATCCCAGCCGCGCATGTCGACGGCTTCGTTGACGTAGAAGAGGGCGACCTCGACGGCCGTGATGATGGCCAGGAAGATGGCGATCTGGACGTATTGCTTGGGTGAAGGGTGGTGGTGCTCGGTTGCCATTTCAGACCGCGCTCAACAGGTAGACGAGGGTGAAGATGACGATCCAGATGATGTCGACGAAGTGCCAGTAGAGGCCGACCAACTCGAGATTGAGGCCTTGCTTCTCGGATAAGCCCGCTGGTCGCCGGGCGATCCCATACAGCGACAGCAGCATGATGATCCCGACGAACACGTGGGTTCCGTGGAATCCGGTGAGCATGTAGAAAGCTGAGGACGCCGGGTTCGTCGTCAGCGTCATGTCGTACTCCCGGACGAACTCGGTGAACTCGAAGATCTGGCCTCCCAGGAACACCGAACCGAGCATTGCGGTAGCCAGCAGCCAGGTTCGGGTGGCGTTCTGGTCGCGACGAGCCAGGGCGTTGTGGGCGAGCACCATCGTGAGCGAGCTCATGAGCAGGACGAACGACGACACCGAGGTGAACGGGATGTCGTAGATCTCCCTTGGTTCGATACCGGCATAGTCGCCGTTCCCGTAGAGGAGGTAGTTCGAAATGAAGGCGCCGAAGAAGAGGAACTCGGAACTGAGGAACACCCACATTCCCAGCTTCCGGTTCTCGATGCCGGTGGATTCGTGCTCCCCGTGGTGATCGACGGCCAGCGCCATCTCGGTCGAGTCCGCCATCAGTGGGCCACCTCTTCCTCGAGAGGCTCCATTCCCCATCCGATCAGAGATCCGATGGTCAGAACCGTTCCGAACACGATCAGACCGAGGCCCCACAGGGCTGTGTGATAGATCACCCCGTAGCCGATCAGCGGCAGTCCGGCGGCCATGAGGATCGGGAAATAGGAGGGGTTGGGGAGGTGGATGGGCCCGTCCGGCTCGCGGCCCTCACGTTCGAGGCGCTCCAGCGTCTCCTCGGCGTCCGGTCTGCGGACGGCGCGGCCCTCCTCGTCCTCGGTGTACTTCATGTGCCAGAAGTGGTCGAGGGAGGTGACGACCGGAGGATGGGCGAAGTTGTATTCGGGCGTGGGGTTGGGAATGCTCCATTCGATGGTGCGGGCGTCCCACGGATCGAGTCCCGACGCTTCTCCGCGCCGCTTCGACCAGATCCAGTTGACCATGAATACCGCCACTGCGGCTGCGATTGTGAATGCGCCGATGGTGACCGCCAGGTTCCAGGGCCCCATGTTGGTCTCGGGCGCGTACTTCCAGGTACGCCGGACCATCCCTTGCAGCCCCAGCCAGTGCATGGGGGCGAAGGTGAGGTTGAACCCGATGAACTGGACCCAGAAGTGGATCTTGCCCAATCTCTCGTTGAGCATCCGGCCCGTGAACTTGGGGAACCAGTAGTAGAGCCCGGCGAAGATGCCGAAGATGGCGCCACCGAACAGCACGTAATGGAAATGGGCCACGATGTAGTAGGTGTCGGTCTGCTGCCAGTCTGATGGCACGATCGAGTGCGTGACCCCGGAGAGCCCGCCGATCACGAACATGGACACGAAGCCGATCGAGAACAGCATCGGCGTCGTGAAGCGGATGCGACCACCCCACATGGTGCCGAGCCAGTTGAAGATCTTGATGCCGGTGGGCACGGCGATCGTCATGGTCGCCAACCCGAATGCTGCCTGGGCCACCGGAGTGATTCCGGAGGCGAACATGTGGTGCGCCCACACGCCGAATCCGAGGAATCCGATTCCGGCGCCCGCGAACACGACCGCGGCGTATCCGAACAAAGGCTTCTTGCTGAACACCGGAAGCACCTCGGAGACGATCCCCATGGCGGGGAGGATGAGGATGTAGACCTCGGGGTGGCCGAACAGCCAGAACAGATGCTGCCAGAGGATCGGGTCGCCGCCACCGGCCGCCTGGAAGAAGAGGGTGCCGAACAGGCGATCGCCGGTGGCCATGAAGAGTGCAACGGCGATGATCGGCAGCGAGAAGAGCAACAGGAAGGCGACCACCATCGTCATCCACACGAACACCGGCATGCGCAGCAATCTCATCCCCTTGGCCCGCATGTTGAAGATGGTGACGATGAAGTTCACGGCGGAGATCAGCGATGCGATTCCGAGGATCTGGAGGCCGATCACCGCAAAGTCGATGGCGGCGCCAGGGGTGAACGCTCGGCCGGCGTTGGGCTGATACAGGAACCAGCCACCGTCGGGCAGCCCTCCGAGCAGGGTCTGGTCGCTCGGGTCGATGTTGCCTGCCACTCCCTGGACGCCGATCGGGGCGGTGACGTCTCCGAAGAAGACGACCGAGTAGATGAAGAGCCCGCCGAAGAGGAAGATCCAGAACGACAGCGCGTTCATGCGTGGGAAAGCGACGTCACGGGCGCCGATCATCAATGGCAGCAGGTAGTTGAAGAACGCTGCCCCGACGGGCATCACGAAGAGGAACACCATCGTCACGCCGTGGGTGGTGAACATCGCGTTGTACTCGGCTGCCGTCAGGAACTCCCCGTTGGGCCCGGCCAGTTGGATCCGCAGGAGGAGCGCTTCGATGCCACCGGCGATGAAGAAGAAGAAGGCCGAGTACCCGTACATGATGCCGATCTTCTTGTGATCGACCGTTGTGATCCACGACCAGAATCCCGTGGTGGCGGTGGGCCGACGGAAGATCGTCGTCGATTGGCGTCGGGCGGTGGTCGTCATTTGAGAGTCTCCAGCCAGGCGATCAGTAAGTCGATTTCGGAGTTGGTGAGACCGAGGTTCGGCATGAAGGATCCCGGCTTGACCTTGGGTGGGTTGGCGAGCCATTCCTTGAGGGCGGCGTCATAGTCGAGACCCTCGTAGGGGAGGTATGCGCCCGCAAACACCGAGCGCGATGCGAAGTGGGTCAGGTCGGGTCCGTTGAACGCACCATCCTCGGGGCCGAGGCGCTCCGCGGCGGTGTCCACAACGTGACAGGCGGTGCATCCCTTCTCCTGGAAGAGGATGAAGCCCTCGCCTGCGGGGGTGTTCTCGGCGGGGACCTCGGCGACCGCTTGCTGTCCTGCCACCCATGCATCGAACTCGGGCTGGGTCACCACTTGCGCTCTGGCGCGCATCAAGGAGTGGGAGAGCCCACAGAACTCGGCGCAATGACCCCAGAACTCACCGGTCTCGTCGGCCTGGAGCCTCAGCAGCGTCTCCTGCCCGGGAACCAGGTAGCGCTTGCCGTTGAGGGCGGGAATCCAGAAGTTGTGGAGCACGTCATCCGAGGTCATCCGGGCGCAGACCTCCTGATCGACAGGCATGACCATCACGTTTGCCGTCTCGAATCCGCCGTGGTCGGGGTAGCGGAATTCGAACCACCACTGATGGCCGATCACCTCGATGTCGAAGGCGTCGGGCCCGCAATCTGTCAGGTCGAAGACGGCCTGGACGGTGGGGATGGCGATGCTGGCGAGGATCAGGGCCGGGATGACGGTCCACAGGACCTCGAGCTTGGCGTTCCCGTGGATCTGCTTTGGCTCCTTGGCTCCCGGTCGGTCGCGGTAGCGCCACATGGCCCAGAAGATCCCGGTCTGGACTATTGCGAAGATCGCCACCGCGATCCAGAACACGGGCCAGAACAGCCCGTCGATTCGATCGGCGAAGGGACCCGCCGGCTCGAAAGTGGTCAGGGGCGAGTCGATCTCGATGAAAGAGCAGGAGCCCAGCGTCACCACGAACGCGGCGAGACCGGCCGGGCGGGCGGCGCGTCGGGCGAAACGAAGCCATCGAGGCGGGTGGACCATGACGGCGCATCATAAGGAGGGGCTTGGGCGGTTTCCAGCCGATCCGGGGTGGAATCTTCGAGGACCCGCCGACCGGGTGGTTCACGCCCCCACTTCGGCCAGGGCCGTCTCGAGTTCTCCGAGTCCCAGCGCGCCTTCGAAACGAGCCGCCACGAGGCCGTCGGCCGATGTGACGAACACCCAGGGCTCGCTGGGAAGGCCCCATTCCACCACCGAGGGGGCAATGGTCAGGGCGTCGGGTGTGTCCAGATCTTCGAAGACCTCCACGTGCACGAAGTTGGCGCCCGGATGTGCCGGCGCCGCGGCCTTCAGCATGTCGAGAGTCGGACCGCACACGGCTGAACTGCAGAAGGCGGGCGTGGCGAACACGATGACCGTCGGGCGTCCACTTGCGACCGCGTCGGCGATCGAGAGCGAATAGAACGATGGTTCCGGGTGAGGATCGGTCGAGATCGCTTCGAGCGGATACGCAGGGTATGTGGGGCTCTCCGATAGGAGGGCGGGTTCACCGACCTCCACCACCGCGACATCGGCGAGCACCAGCAATCGAGCGGGGGTGGTGCTCGTCTCCGACTCGAGATGGACCTGGTAGGTGCCGGGCTCGGGGAAGTCGAACCGGACTGCGTAGAAGCCTCGAACGTTCTCGATCGCCCAGATCCACTCGGCTGGTGAGCGCCCCAACTCGTCTCCGTCGAGCACGAACACGGCGGTTGTCGCCACGCCGGGGGCGACACGTGGCTCGTTGGTCTGCTCGTCGAGAACGGCGAGCAGAACCCGTTGCTCGCCAACCCCGATCGTGCCCGGAGACGAAACGACGATGGTGAGGCCGTCAGACCCGCCTGAGCAGGCTGCAAGGGCTGTCGAGAGCGCCGCAATCCAGAAGAGGAGTCGCACCCGAGGAAGGATAAGCGGGGGATTCCAGGTCAGGGCTGCCCCCTATCCTGGCGTTCGAATGGATTCCCCCACCGTTGGCCAGCGCTTCGGCGCCTATTTCGCTCTGACCAAGCCGCGCATCATCGAGTTGCTCTTGATCACCACGGTGCCGGCGATGGTGGTGGCCGACAAGGGGTGGCCGGGAACCTGGCTGGTGATCGCCACGCTCCTGGGTGGAACCCTCTCGGCCGGTGGAGCCAATGCTCTGAACAGCTATCACGATCGGGACATCGACCAGGTCATGCGTCGGACCTCCCGGCGACCTCTCCCGCAAGCAAGGGTGGATCCGGTGCGGGCCCGGGTGTTCGGCTGGTCGCTGGGGCTGATCGGCTTCCTCTTCCTGTGGCTGACCGTGAATCTCCTCGCCGCGGCGATCTCGACCGCGGCTCTCCTCTTCTATGTGTACGTGTACACGCTCGCTCTCAAGAAGAACACCACTCAGAACATCGTGATCGGAGGCGCCGCCGGAGCGGCCCCGGTACTGGTGGGATGGGCGGCGGCGACGGGCTCTCTCTCGCTGCCGGCGTGGGTGATGTTCGGGATCGTCTTTCTGTGGACTCCGCCGCATTTCTGGGCGCTGGCCATCCGCTACAAGGACGACTACGCCGCCGCGGGCGTGCCGATGCTCCCCGTCGTTGCCGGCGTCCCGGCGACCACACGCCAGATTCTCCTCTATAGCGGCCTACTCGGGCTGTTCTCCCTCGGCCTGGTGCCAACCGCCGGCCTGGGCTGGGTGTATCTCGCTGCGGCGACGCTGCTCGGCTTCTGGTTCATATTCCAGGCGATACG
>JBFGRR010000061.1:0-8151 GCA_041567215.1 Acidimicrobiia bacterium
CGCCATGCTGTTACCGACATCGTGAGACTCCTACTCGTCCTCGTGCTGGTCACCGCCGCCTGTTCGACGCCTACCGGCGCCCCCGGCACCACGACCCCCTCTGCGTCCACCCCGGACTCCTCCGTGTCACGAGACTCGAGCACCACCACTGCGGATACACCCGCGGTACTCCCTGCCCATCTCGCCGCGGTGACCGGCCGCTGGTCCACCGACTTCACCAACGCCTCCATCGACCTCGACGAATTGCTCGTCGGCATCCCCGCAGCCGACCCTCGCGATCTGATTCCCCCTCTGGACGACCCGCGTTTCGATGACATCGCCGGCGGAGACGCCTGGCTCGAGGATCAGGAACCGGGAATCCTCGTAGAGGTGGATGGAGAGGCCCGCTTCTACCCGCTGGCGATCCTCACCCGCCACGAGATCGTCAACGACCGTTTCGGTGATCAGCCAGTGGTGATCACCTACTGCCCCCTGTGCAACACGGCCGTGGCTTTCGATCCAACGATCGATGGCGTCACTCTCAGGTTTGGCGTCTCGGGCCTGTTGAGGAACTCAGACCTGGTGATGTGGGATGACCACACCCAGTCCCTGTGGCAGCAGGTGACCGGCGAAGCCATCGTCGGCACCCTCACCGGCACGAGGCTGGCCACCGTGGGGTCGGCCATCGTGCGCTGGGCCGACTTCCGGGCGGGCCACCCCGACGGCGAGGTGCTCAGCCAGGACACCGGCTTCTCGATCGCCTACGGAGCGAACCCCTATGTCGGTTACTCGACACGCACGCAGCCCTACTCCACCTTCTTTCGTTCCGATATCGACGACCGCTTCCCGGCCCTGGAACGTGTGGTCGGGGTGAGTATCGGCGATGATCACAAGGCCTACCCATTCAGCCTGCTGGCAGAGACGCGTGCGGTGAATGACTCGCTCGGGGGCCTACCGATCGCGGTGCTCTGGGGAGCGCCGGACACATCCGACGCACTCGACTCCTTCGACGTCGCTCTCGGGGCGGGGATCGGCACCGGGGTCGCCTACTTCTCGACCGTCGCCGGAGAGGCCCTCGAATTCGAACCCATCGACGACGACACCTTCAGAGACTCCAATACCGGGTCGACCTGGACGCTGCTGGGCCACGCCATCGACGGGCCCCTGAAGGGAAGCCGGCTCCAACTCGCCCCTCACCGCAACGAGTTCTGGTTTGCATGGCAGGCGTTCTTCACGGGTGCCGAGGTGTGGGAGGGCTGACCGGTCAGCGGCCGAGAAGCGACAGCACTGCCCAGGCCGCGAAGACGGTCAAGGACATCACCAGCACCCGCCCGGTACGGCGCCAGTTCGATGCCATCACCACCGCGGTCCCGATCCACACCACGGCGAGGCTGCCCGTCGCCCACGTGTGCACCGCCCCGGTTGCCCAGCCAGCGATGATGAGAACCGCCGCCACCAGGTGGAACCCGGCCGCGACGAGCGAGTAGAGGATCTGCCTCGGTGTGGCGGCCGGGTCGGAGGCGGCTACTTCTTGGCCTGCTGGTAGTAGGGGTCCGTGCCCGAGGCGTGGTCGGTGACATCGACGACACCAACCAGCTCCGGAATCGCCTGGGTGAGGATCCGTTCGATGCCGGTGCTCAGGGTCATCGCCGCCATACCACAGCCCTGGCATCCACCCATCAGACGAAGGTAGGCGTAGCCCTCATCGACCGAGACGAGCTCCGCTGCTCCTCCATGGCCGGCGATCGCAGGGTTGACCTGTTCACGCAATACCTGCTGGACGCGGTCCGCGAGCGGTCCGGTCAGGTCGCCCTTCGGCGCCTCCATGGCCGGCGTCGCCGGTGTGTTCGGGTTGTTCATCGCCAGGCCACGATCGGTGAGGTTGAGCGATGACCCCCGCAGCTTCTCGATGTCGTCGTTGCGAAGCATCAAGGCGAGGTCGCCATGCCGTTCGACGACGGTGTCGGTATCTGCATCGGAGACAGGCGTGAACGAGAGCTCGTACTGGAATTCCGCTCCCCGGAAGCCGGTGACCTCGATCAGGAGTCCGAATTCGCCGTCGCCCTCTTCCTGGTCGCGCAATTCGATGATCATTTCTAGCGCGTCCGCGGCCACGCTGAGGATGGTGGGTTCGGTCATGGCGAGGATGGTACCCCCTGTTCCGCTCCAGGGACACCCTGCCTACGCTGCACGGATGCCGAGAGTCCTGATCGTCCTTCCGACGGACACCTACCGCGCCAAGGAATTCGCGGCAGCTGCCCGCGCCCTCGGAGTCGAACTCGCCATCGCTTCCGAGGAGGTTCCGCCGCTCGGTATGGAGGACCGTTTCGTCCTGATCGACTGCGACCGCCCGGAGTCGTCCGCCGAGGCGCTCGCAGACCTGGCGGCGTCCACCCCCGTCGATGCCATCGTCGCCGCCGACGACCGAGGGGTCGTGCTGGCAGCGCTCGCATCGGAACGGCTCGGACTGCGCAGCAATGCGGCACCGGCCGCGGCCGCCACCCGGAACAAGGCCATGCTCCGTCGTTCCCTCGCCGCGGCCGAGGTGAGCCAGCCGGCCTTCGAGGTGATAACCACCGCCGAGACCGCGATCCCCTATCCAGCAGTGGTCAAGCCTCTGTCCCTCAACGCCAGCCGGGGGGTGATCCGGGTCGAGAACGACCGTGAGATGGAGGCGGCCGTCGAGCGGATTCGTAGGATCCTCGCCGGGTCTGGATCCAGCCCCAGCGAGCCACTCATCTGCGAGAGCTACATCGACGGCCCCGAAGTGAGCGTCGAGGGCATCCTCTGGGACGGCGAGCTCGAGGTACTCGCGGTGTTCGACAAGCCCGATCGGATGGAAGGCCCGTTCTTCGAGGAGACGATCTTCGTGACACCCTCCCGCCACCCAGGCCACATCGTGGACGAGGTCGTCGCCACGACGGAAAGAGCCGCTCGGGCGCTCGGTCTGACCGAGGGCCCCATCCACGCAGAGCTCCGAATCCAGGGGGCACGACCGGTGGTGATCGAAGTCGCCGCTCGCACCATTGGCGGCCTCTGCGGTCGGAGTCTCACATTCGGGCTGATGGACACCCCTCTGGAGGTCCTGGTGCTGCGCCACGCGCTGGGACTTCGCAAGGAGAGCCTGCGCCGCTCCCCCACGTCGAGCGGCGTGATGATGATCCCCGTCCCGGCGCAGGGAAGGCTCGAATCTGTCGACGGCCTGTCTTTGGCGCGGCTGGTCGAGTTCGTCACCGAGATCGAGATCACGGCGCCGCTCGGCTCCATCGTGGCGCCACCACCCGAGGGCGACCGCTACCTGGGCTTCATCTTCGCCCGGGCGAAGACCCCCGCGGCCGTGGAATCGGCTCTGCGATCGGCATACGCCGAACTCGAGATCTCGATCAGCCCCTGAACCGCGCGAAGTCCGCCGGCCGCTGCGGGCAGTTCCAACACGGCCGATAACGCTAACCGCGCCGTTCCCCGCGTAGTGTTGGACCATGACGACCGCCCCTCTTACGCGCAGCATGGCGCGTAAGACGATTTTGTCATTCTGGAGGAGGCCTTGAACCCCGTCGTGATCGTGGTGGGAGGGGCTCCACCGCTGGCGAGCGCCTTGGGCGACCTGCCCGTCCCTGCACTCGTCATCGCCGCCGATTCGGGGCTCGACCACGCCATCGCCTTGGGAATGACCATCGACCTGGTGATCGGCGATCTCGACTCGGTGTCCCAGGCCAGCCTCGAGATGGCGGGCAAGGCCAGGATCGAACGGCATCCCGCCGACAAGGACGCCACAGACCTGGAGCTCGCGCTCGACGCCGCGCTGGCCACCGGGACCGACCGGATCGTGGTCCTGGGCGGACACGGCGGGCGCCTCGACCACCTCCTCGGCAACGTGGCGGTGATCGCCTCGCCCCGCTACCACGAAGCCGACATCGAGTGGATCGCCGGACCGGCGCGAATCCACGTCGTTCACGACCACGCCGAACTGCACGGAACGCCCGGTGAGGCGGTGACCCTGCTCCCCGTGGGCGGGCCCGCATCGGGGGTGTGGAGCCGCGGTCTGAAGTGGGAACTCCAGACCGAGGATCTGCAGTGGCACGAGAGCCGCGGAGTGAGCAATGAGTTCGTTCGTCCGGTCGCCACCGTCGGTGTCGGCTCGGGCATCCTCCTCACCGTCCAGCCGATGGCAGAGCATTGACACGCTGGCCTTCTGGCGATATCGAGCTAGCTTTCCGGGGATGAAGGCCGGTCTTTTCGCGTTCGCTCTCTTGGTCGCGTCGTGCGCCGCGCCCGCCCCGACCGCCGCTCCTGCCGCGGCCCCCGAGCCCCCGCCGGCGACACCCACGGCGCCGAGCACGACGCTCGCAGCCGCTCCAATCCAGGCCTCAGCCCCGATGACCGCGCCGGCCCCCGCCACGACGCCCCAGCCCACGGTCGCCACCGCACGCGGCGAGCTGGCGGTGTATCCCGACCCCTGGGCGACCGCGCCGTCGGAACACCTGCCGGCGTGGACCATCCTCGGCACGCCGACGGTGGTGAGGATCATCGATGCGCCCCAAGGCGGGTGGGCTCAAGTCAGCCTCCCGGGCCGACCCAACGGCCGGGTCGGGTGGATCAAGCTCGACGACGTGGACCTCTCGGTGGTCACGACCACGATCCACATCAGCCTCTCCGAACGCACCATGGAGGTCTGGAAGGACGGTTCGCTCATGGTTTCCACTCCGGTCGCGGTGGGCACTGCCACCTCACCGACGCCGACCGGCGTCTTCTTCGTCACCGACGCCATCGACATGACCGGCAGTCCCGGGCCGTGGGGGCCCTTTGCATTCGGCCTCTCGGCCCGCTCCGACGTCATCACCGAGTTCAACGGCGGCGACGGGATCATCGGAATACACGGGACCAACCGTCCGTCATCGATCGGGGAGGCGAGATCCCTGGGATGCGTTCGCGTGCCGAACGAAGTGATACTCGAGTTGGCGAAGGTGATCGAGTTGGGGACGACCGTGGAGATCAGAGCCTGAGCGTCAAGAGGCGGCGACGGCCACGCCTGCAGATCCCTCGCCTGCAATGACTTCAGGCCGCGCCAGGTAGTAGCCCTGGAACAACTCGAATCCGAGTTCGACGCAACGGTCCATGTCTTCTGCCGTCTCGACCTTCTCTGCCAGGAGCGACACGTCGTAGCGTTTCAGCAAGTCGAGCGTTTCGACCACCTCGTCGGGCCAGAGCACACCGATGTCCACTTTCACGATGTCGACGAACGGCAGCAGGCCCACCCTGTGGTCGTAGATGGTGAAGTCATCCAGGGCGATCTTGTATCCGACCGTCCTGAGTTCGCGCACCGAACGGATCACCGCGGCATCGATGGTGATGTCTTCGAGTATCTCGGCTCCGACCCGGTCAGGAGGGAATCCGAAGAGCACGCGGTCCACGATGAAGCGACGCGGCAGATTCACGAAGGCGAGCAGGTGCCCGAGCGGGTCGGGTCCGGGCTTTCTCCACATGGCGTTCGAGAGGACGCTGCGAGTGGCGGCAATGCCGTCGAAGACGTCTGCGTGCTCGGCGTCGGCAGCCGGCCGGTAGAGGACCTCGAATGCTTGAGGCTCTCCGTGACGATCGAATATCGGCTGGCGTGCGAAGTAGGACTGGATGATCATCGGTTATCCAGAATCCTGTCGACAGGATTCACGGCTTCTTGAGCCGTTTCTTCGCCACCAGGCGGTCAGACGATCATCCGCCTGCCAGATCCGCCAACAGGGCCAACTCTTCGGCGCTGCTGGCAAAGACCTTGGGATCGGAGAGGTCGCGTATCTCGTCGAGATGGTCACGGACATCCTCGGCGCTCGGAACCACTCCGCCTCCTGCGTACCAACCCTGGTTGAGGCCTATGAAGAAGCGGGCGTAGCGCCCTCCGCCGGCCGAGAAGATCTCGTGTGTGAGCTCGCTCTCCTCCGACGCGAGGTAGACGACCATCGCCACCACCTTGGCCGGATCGACCTGCTCGGCGAACCCCACGAGGAGATCCTCGGTCATCCTGGTGTGAGCCAGCGGAGCTATCACGTTGGACCGGATCCCGTACTTGGCGCCCTCGATGGCGAGGACGTTCGACAGGCCGACGAGACCCATCTTCGCGGCGCCGTAGTTGGTCTGGCCGAAGTTGCCGATGAGGCCGGAGTTGGATGACGTGAACACGAATCTGCCGTAACCCTTGTCTTTCATCACCCGAAAAGCGGGACGGGAAACGTAGAAAGCCCCTTTGAGGTGGACGTCCTGAACGGCATCGAGGTCGGGCCAGTCCAGGTTCGCAAAGCTCTTGTCGCGAAGGATGCCGGCGTTGTTGATGACGATGTCGACTGTGCCGAAGTTGTCGAGCGCTGCATCAACCACCGCTTCTCCGCCTTCCGGCGTGGTGACGGAGTCGTAGCTGGCAACGGCTTCTCCCCCCGCCCCGACGATCTCTGCGACGACTGCGTCCGCAGCTCGCGCCCCCGCGCCGGTCCCGTCCACCGCACCGCCCAGGTCGTTGACGACGACCCTGGCGCCGCGTCGGGCGAGGTCGAGTGCATAGGCTCGACCCAGGCCGCCACCGGCCCCCGTGACCACTGCCACCCTGTTGTCGAAGGTGATGTTGCTCATCGGAACTCCTCACAGTCCGAGCGACTTGCCGATTATCTCTTTCATGATCTCGGTGGTGCCGCCGTAGATGGTCTGGACCCTCGCATCCCGGAACGCCCGGGCAATCGGGTACTCCTCCATGTATCCCCAGCCTCCGAACATCTGCAGACAGGTGTTGACGACCCTCATCTCCAGCTCGGTGATCCACCACTTCGCCTTGGCCGCATCGTCGGCGTTCAACTCCCCCGCGTTGAGGGCCTCGATCTGGCGATCGACATAGACCTGGGCGATGTCGAGCTCGGTGGCCATCTCGGCCATCCTGTGCTTGAGGACCTGGAAGGAGCCGATCGGCGATCCGAAGGCGCGCCTCTCCTTGATGTATTCGAGCGTCCACGCGAAGGCCCCCTTGGCGTGGGCGAGTCCGGTGACGGCGAGAGAGAGCCGCTCCTGGGGGAGGTTGGCGACCAGGTGATAGAAACCCCGCCCCTCGGAGCCCAACAGGTTGTCGGCCGGGACCTGCACGTCCTCGAAGAAGAGCTCGGCGGTGTCCTGCGCATGCAGTCCGAGCTTCTCGAGATTCCGGCCCCGCGAGAACCCCGCCATCCCCCGCTCCAGTACCAGCAGGCTCATCCCCGCATGTCGGCGTCCCGGGTCCGTCTTCACCGCCGTGATCACCAGATCGGAGTTGATGCCGTTGGTTATGAAGGTCTTGCTGCCGTTCACCACGTGGTGGTCGCCGTCCCGGACGGCAGTCGTTGCGATCCCGGCGAGATCCGATCCGGCGCCTGGTTCGGTCATGGCTATCGCCGTCACCAGGTCACCCGACGCCATCCCGGGCATCCACCGGTCCATCTGCTCGGGTGTGGCCTGTTCGAGGAAATAGGGGAGGCAGACATCGTTGTGGAGGGTGATCGACAGGCCCGACCCGAGGAAGCCCGCCGAAGCCAGCTCCTCTCCGATCACCGCATTGAATCGGAAGTCGGACACGCCTCCACCCCCGTATTCCTCGGGGATGGCCATGCCGAGGAGCCCGCTCGCGCCCGCCTTGCGGAACAGCTCCCTGTCCACGATCCCCGCCTTCTCCCATGCGGCGTCGTTGGGCCGGATCTCGGCGTCGATGAATGCGCGAACCGACTCACGGAACAGGTCGTGATCCTGCCCGAAGCCGAATCGCTTCATGCCCACCAATCCAGACGCAAATCGGGGACTTCAGTCGCCCGCGTACATCCCGTCGATCTCGGCGGCGTACTTCTCCAGCACCACCCGGCGCTTCAGCTTGAGCGAGGGCGTGATCTCGCCCGAATCAGGGGTCCAGTCGTCGGGCACGACCACGAACTTCTTGACCTGCTCGACCCTGGCCACCTCTTCGTTGGCCTTGTCGAGAGCGCCCTGGATCTCGGCGAGGACCTTCGGGTCTCGTGAGAAGGTGGCCAGATCCTTGAACTCCACACCGTGGGCGGCTGCCCATGCGGGGGCCTCCTCGGCGTCGAGAGCGATCACCATGGTCAGATACTTGCGCTGGTCGCCGATCATGCATGCCTGCGAGACGAGGTGATGGTTCTTCATCGCGGTCTCCAG
>JBFGRR010000062.1:0-8122 GCA_041567215.1 Acidimicrobiia bacterium
CCCGCTCTATTTCATCGAGAACCAGTTCGGAATCTCGAACCCTCATGATGAGCTGGATCCCGAGGAGTCGGCCGGCATCGTTCGACAGCACGTCCTCGACGGCATGGCCCTGGCCCGCAAGTACCGCATCCCGTCGGAGGTGGCCGAGGGAATCGAGGCCCACCACGGCGACGCGATCATGCGTTACTTCTACGAGAAGGCACGCCAGCGTTATGGCGATGAAGGCGCCGATCCCGATGTGTACCGGCATGCCGGACACAAGCCGCGGAGCAGGGAGATGGCGATCGTCATGCTCGCCGACTCGGTGGAGGGAGCCTGCAGGGCGGTGTTCGGAGATCAGGAGCCGACCCCCGACGCCATCGAGAAGGTCGTGAATCGCGTCGTGGACGAGAAAGTGGCCGATGGCCAGCTTGGAGACAGCGATCTCACGCTCGGAGAGTTGACCCAGGTGAGAAGGGCCTTCATCGAGTCCCTGGTCGGCCACTACCATCAGCGAATCCCGTATCCCAACTTCCCCGGCGACTGATGGACCCTGTTGGACTTGGTGCCAATGTGGCAATCGAAGACGCCCAGACGGTCGCTGTCGATCTGCCCTTTCTGCACGATCTGGCGGTGTCGGTGATCGTGGCCGAGCAGTTCCCCGAGGACACCGAGCTGTCGGTGACGATGGTCACCGATGAGCGAATCGCCGAGTTGAACTCGGAGTACCTGGGCAAAGCCGGATCGACCGACGTGCTGTCCTTTCCGCTTCACGAACTCGAGCCCGGCTCGCCGCCTGATCCGGCGCCGAACTCCCCGCCCTTCACATTGGGCGACGTGTTGATCGCTCCGTCGTATGTCCGGCGGCAAGCCGAGGAACTCGAAGTCGGCTTCAATGACGAGATGGCGCTGATGCTCGTTCACGGCATTCTCCACCTGATGGGCTACGACCATCGTGACGATGCAGACGCGGAGTTGATGGAGAGCCGTGAGGCGGAAATCCTCGGGGCGGCGGGGGTCGGCCGGAGGTGACTGCAACCGCAACCGTCGTCTTCGTGATTCTCCTAGGTGTTGCCGGGTTTCTACGCGCAGCCGGAGCCTCATTGATCCGGACCCCGCGCGCCGACGCGCTGCACGACGCTGCCGAGGGATATCCACGCGCCGACCGTATCGCTCGGTTGCTGGAGGACCCCTCGTCCATCGCCCCATCGGTGAACGTCATGCACGTCGTGCTTCTGGTGCTGGCGAGCATCGTGGGCACGTGGTCGGCCACCGCGGTCGCCTCCGGCCCTGCCCTGGTGGTGTGGCTGGTGGCGCTCGTGGTGATCGTCGTGTTCGTGGGAGATCTGATCCCCAGGTCTCTCGGCCGTTCGAGATCGCGTCGACTGGCCTATCGGTTCGCGTCGCTGCTCGAGAAGGCGGTGGCCATGGGATCCATGGCCGTGAACCTGGGCACGGAGGACGGTTCGGAGATCGACGAGGTGGATCCGTTCGTCGATGAGGACGACTCCGAGGAGATCGAACTGATCTCATCCGTCCTCGAGTTCTCGGAGACCCTCGTGCGCGAGGTGATGGTGCCCCGCACCGACATGGTGGTCGTGGACCGCGATTCAGACGTCGACAGCCTCCTCGCCGTGGTGACCCAATACGGCTTTTCGCGTATCCCGGTGGCGGGAGAGGGCATCGACGACATCGTCGGCGTCGTGATCGTGAAAGACCTTCTTCAGGTTCTCTCATCGGGTCAGGTGGATGCCACCGCGGAGACGATCATCAGGCCGGTCGACTTCGTCCCGGAGACCAAGCGGGTGCCCGACCTCCTGAAGGAGATGCAGGCATCGAAGTCACACATGGCGGTCGTGGTCGACGAGTATGGCGGCACCGCCGGACTGGTGACCATCGAGGATCTGCTCGAGGAGTTGGTTGGCGAGATCGTCGATGAATTCGATGACGACGAACTGCTGGTATCGATCCACGGGGATGGGTCATGGCTGGTCGATGGGCGACTCTCCGTGTCCGACCTGGCCGAACTCGCCGAGATCGAGCTGCCTGATGAGGAGTGGGACACCGTCGGCGGGTTGGTGCTCGGTCTGGCGGGCCGGGTCCCCCATCAGGGTGAGAAGTTCGAGATTGCCGGGCTGACCGTCGAGGTGACCCGCGTGCAGGGCCGCCGGGTCGGTCAGGTCGTGGTGAGGCGTGAAGTGCGCGCCGGCGACTCAGAGGCCTCTTGATGCGGTCGGGGTTTGTCCCCGTGGTGGGCAGGCCCAACGTGGGAAAATCCACCCTCGTCAATGCCCTCGTAGGCAGCAAGGTCGCCATCACCTCCTCGCGGCCACAGACGACTCGCAACACGATTCGCGGTGTGCTCACGAAGTCCGCCGGCGAGACGGCCTCGTGGCAGATCGTCTTCGTCGACACCCCGGGACTGCACAAGCCCAAGACGCAACTCGGCAACCGGTTGAACAGCCTCGTCTACGGCACCCTTGCCGAGGCGGACGCAGTGGTGTTCCTGATCGACGCCACGCAGCCGATCGGTCCCGGTGATCGGCTGATCGCACAGCGGTTGAAGGATGCCAATGCCGACGTCATCCTCGCCGTCAACAAGACCGACAAGGCCTCCAAGCCGGAGGTGGTCGGGCAACTCGCCGAGGCAGCCGAGTGGGACTTCGCCGGCTACGTGCCGGTTTCGGCCCTGGAGGCAGAGAACCTCGGCGCCCTCGTGGAGGAGTTGGTGGCTCGGTTGCCGGAAGGTCCGATGTACTACCCGCCGGACACCACTGGAGACCAACCGGACCATGTCCTCGCCGGTGAGATCATCCGCGAGAAGTTCCTGGAGAAGCTCATGGAAGAGCTACCCCATTCCCTGGTGATCGTCGTGGACGACATGACGGTCAGGGAAGACGGGCTCCTCGCCATCGGTGCTCGGGCGATCGTGGAACGGAACAGCCAGAAGGGGATCGTGATCGGCAAGGGTGGGAGCATGCTCAAACAAGCAGGTTCCGAGGCCCGTGAGGAGCTCGAGGTCCTCTTCGGAACCAAGGTGTTCCTCGAGATGCGGGTGACCGTGGAGCCGGACTGGCAGCGGCGCCCCTCCTCGCTGGATCGGCTCGGTTTCGGCGTCTGACGAGCGTCAGCGGTGAGCCGAGTAGAGGACCTGAGCCACGGTCTCCTCGCCCGTGAGCTCGGCAGGCAGTTCTCGCCAGCCGTCGGCGCTTTCGACAGACACGGTGATGTCGCCGAGCGACGTCTCGAGGCGCCGACCGCACCAAGGGCGGGGGTCGTCGGATCGCTGTATCGGTCGAGAGCGCACTCCGGCTTCGGCGTAGAAAACGTCGAGATGCCCACAGACCTGATCTACCGGCATGGCGGTGAGATAGACCCGGCTTGCTTCCGGTTCGCGCGGCTTGATGAGCCACGAACCGTCATGGTTCCACTCGCTCACCAACACGAGCCCATCGGCGGGGATCGGCGTGGCCGCCAACCGCGTGACCAGAGGGGTGGCGTCCATCTGGCGGTCCATGTACTCGATGTACAGCTTGCCGCCTCCGATCACGAGGGCGACAAAGAGGAACAGGCCGATGGCGATTCTCTTCAACATGCATGGAGAGCATCGGCCAGACCTTCCCGCGGGTCAATCGGTGATTGCCCCCAGCGCGGGATGAGGGTGGCCCGAATCGCGACGGCCGGCCGTCAGTCCGCCCAGGCGCCGATCTGTGCTGCCAGGGCGGTGTCCTTGTCGGTCACTCCACCTTCAGAGTGCGTGGAGAGCGAGATCGTCACCTTGTTCCAGGAGATTCCGATATCGGGGTGGTGGAATGCCCTCTCGGAGGCCAAAGCCACCCGGTTGACAAAACCCATCGCCTGGTTGAAGTCAGCGAACTCGAAGGTCCGGGTCAGGCTCTCGCCGTCGAACCTCCAGGGTGGGTTGGCGCTGGTGAAGGTCTCGATCGCATCGGTGGTGAGTGGGGCCATCTCCCAATCATGCCAGACCTTCCAGGTTGAGGCCCTGGCCGGCGGTAGCCTGGCCTTCTATGGCAATCCGCCACGACTCCGGCATCGTTTTGCGCTCGTACCCATTTGGCGAGGCCGACCGCGTCGTCGTGCTGCTCAGTCCCGACAACGGGAAGCTGAGAACGGTCGCCAAGGGCATTCGCAAGACCAAGAGCCGCTTTGGCGGGAGGCTGGAACCGTTCACCCACGTCGGGATGGTCCTGTACGAGGGCCGGAATCTCGACACGATCACCCAGGTGGACGTCATCGAGGGCTTTCCCCGACTCCGTGAGGATCTCGCCAGGGTCACGGCCGCCTCGACGATGCTCGAGACGGCGGACGCGGTCGCCCAGGAGAGCGAACAGTCGCGCGCGCTGTTCGGCCTCCTTCAGACCGGCCTGCGGGTCCTCGACGCCGGGCCTTGCCATCCCGACCTGGTGACCGCGTTTCTGCTCCACCTGGCGGGAGTGGTCGGCGTGGCTCCCGCGTTGACGCAGTGCGCCTCCTGCGGTGGCCGAGCGGGTGTCACCCGATTCAGCTTCGCCGGCGGCGGCGCAATCTGCTCGTCGTGCGCCGTCGAGGGCTCGGTGCGGATCCGTTCCGGGGTGGTGGAGCGTCTGGCCGGCCTTGCCTCGGCGTCGCTCGGCGATCTACCCGCGGCGGCGCCAGATCTGAGCGATGAGGCGATGGGTGTTGCCAGGCGGTTCCTGGAACATCACCTCGACCGGCGACTCCTCAGCATCGCCACCCTCGATTCATGAGCAGCCAGACCGACTCCGCCATCCCCCGGCACATCGGTCTGATCCTCGACGGCAATGGTCGTTGGGCCAACGCCCGGGGCTTGCCGCGCACCGCCGGGCATCAGGCGGGGGAGGCAACGCTGTTCGAGGTGATCCGGGTGGCGGGGGAGTTGGGAGTGGAATGGCTCACCGCTTTCACGTTCTCCACGGAGAATTGGAACCGCTCGGAGGAGGAGGTGGCCTTCCTGATGTGGTTCAACGAGGACATCCTCATCCGGCGTCGTGAAGATCTGCATGCATGGGGCATGCGTATCCACTTCGCCGGGGACACCGAAGACCAGAGGATCCCCGACCGGAACCGGACGCATATGGCCGAGTCGGTCCGGCTGACGTCTGGCAACACCGGGATGAACGTCGTCTTCGCCTTCAATTACGGCAGCCGCTGGGAGATCGCCGCAGCCGCAAGGAAAGCGGCCGCCGAGGCTGCGGCGGGAAGGCTCGATCCCGATGATCTGGACGTCGTGAGGTTCGAGGAGTTCCTGGCGATTCCCGATATGCCCGACGTGGACCTGGTGATCCGGTCTTCGGGTGAACACCGGGTGAGCAACTTCCTCCTGTGGCAGGCCGCCTATGCGGAGTTCTATTTCCCGGGGATCCTCTGGCCAGACTTCGACGAGGCGGCGTTTCGCGAAGCGGTGGCCGAGTTCGGGCGTCGAAATCGCCGCTTCGGCGGTGCTGTCGACCAACCGGGACCCGGCCTCTGATCCAGTCCCTACAATCGCCGCTTCCCCAACCACCAGAGAAATGACTCTTTCGCTCGACACAATCGTCAACCTGTCCAAACGGCGCGGCTTCGTATTCCCATCGTCGGAGATCTACGGCGGCCTCCGTTCTGCCTACGACTACGGACCGCTCGGCACCGAGCTCCTCCGCAACGTGAAGAACGAGTGGTGGCGGTCGATGGTCCAGGAACGCGACGACATAGTCGGTCTCGACTCGGCGATCCTCCAGGCCCGTCAGGTGTGGGTGGCCTCGGGCCACGAGGAGGTCTTCACCGACCCGATGGTCGAGTGCCGCAACTGCAACGCCCGCTGGCGTCTCGACAAGCTCGACGACCCCGACCTGTGCACCAACTGTGGGAAGAGGGGTGAGTTCACCGAGCCGCGGCTGTTCAACTTGATGTTCAAGACGTTTATGGGCCCGGTGGAAGACGACGACAACATGGTCTACCTGCGCCCCGAGACGGCTCAGGGGATCTTCATCAACTACGAGAACGTGCGACGGACCGGTCGACTCAAGCTCCCGTTCGGCATAGCCCAGGTCGGCCGTTCGTTCCGCAACGAGATCACGCCCGGCCAGTTCGTGTTCCGGACCCGTGAGTTCGAGCAGATGGAGATGGAGTTCTTCTGTGCCCCCGAAGAGAGCCAGAAGTGGTTCGACTACTGGGTCCAGTCCCGCCACGAGTGGTATACGAACCTCGGGATGACGCCCGAGAGCCTGCGGGTGCGTGTCCACGAACAAGACGAGCTCTCCCACTACTCGGCCGGCACCGTCGATGTGGAGTACCTGTTCCCGTGGGGATGGGACGAACTGGAGGGCATCGCCAACCGGACGGACTTCGACTTGCGTCAACACACCGAGCACTCGGGCACGGATCTCCGTTACTACGACCAGGAAGCCGACACACGTTTCTTCCCCCACGTGATCGAGCCCGCTGCGGGCGCAACCCGGACGACGTTCGCGTTCCTCATCGATGCCTACGCAGAGGAGGAGGTTGGGGGAGAAGCCAGGACGGTGCTCCGGCTCCACCCAAAGCTCGCTCCGTACAAGCTGGCCGTGCTCCCGCTCTCCAAGAAGCCCGAGCTGGTGGAGCCGGCGTCGAAGATCGCCCAGGAACTCCGCAAGGACTACATGCTCGAGTTCGACGTCACCCAGTCGATCGGGCGGCGTTACCGGCGCCAAGACGAGATCGGCACGCCCTACTGCATCACCTATGACTTCGACTCGATCGATGACAGCGCGGTGACGGTTCGAGACCGGGACACCATGAAGCAGGACCGGGTGTCGGTCGATCGATTGGCGGAGTACCTGCGGACACGCCTCGGATAGCAGCACATTCTCACCGGAGGTGGGTGTGGCATAGCCCCGGAGCGGGACCAGAATCACCCTCCCCCCCCAGCGGAGAGACAGTTGAAACTCGTTATCAGGATCGCTGGCGCCCTCATCGCCGTGTTCATCGGCGTGGCGGTCTGGTTCTACCTCCAGGGAAGCGCGGCGCCGACGACCGACGTCACCGCGCCTCCAGTGGAGACCGCCCTCTCCTCTTCGTCAGACGTGACAGCCCGTGTGTTCGAGATCACGGATGAGAGCAGCGCGACATTCGAGTTGGACGAGGAGCTTCGTGGCCAGCCGACCCATGTGACCGGTGTCTCCAACCTGGTCCTCGGACAGATCAGCATCGATCCCGATGACCTCTCGACCGTGGAGGTGGGGACGATTCTCGTGAATGCCCGTGGGTTCACCACCGGGACCGGCAACCGTGACCGTGCGGTTCGTGGCCCGATTCTGGACACTTCGGTCCACGAGTTCATCGAGTTCGAGACGGTCTCCATCGACGGGCTTCCCCCATCGGTTGCGGTGGGTGAGTCGGTCGGGTTTTCCATGTCGGGCAACCTCACCATTCGGGACGTGACGAGGCCGGTGACGTTCTCGGTGACCGTGACTCTGACCGGCCCGGACCGCATCGAAGGGCAGGCCGTCACCGAGGTGACCCGATCGGACTTCGAACTGGTGATCCCCAGTGTCGCACAGGTGGCCAATGTCACCGATGAGGTCGTCCTCACCCTGGATTTCGTGGCTGTCGCAGCCTGATCGGGGATGCCCGGCGCCGCTTACACTCGCCGTGGATGGCCTTCTCAGATCTAGATCGTGACCGGGTTCGTGACGCCACGAACATCGTCGAACTCGTGGGTGCCATCACCACGGTCAAGAAGTCGGGCAGGACCTACACGGCGATCTGTCCGTTCCACCAGGAGAAGACCCCCTCGATGTCCCTCGACCCCGCTCGAGGGCTGTTCCACTGCTTCGGATGTGGGGTGGGCGGCGACGTGTTCAGCTTCGTCCAGGACACCCAGGGTCTCTCCTTTCCTGAGGCTCTCGAGTTCCTGGCCCAGAAGGCGGGCATCACCCTCGAGGAGGACCCGGCGGCCGGTCGCCGCAAAGGCGAACGCCGCAAACTGGTCGAAGCGGTCCGACTCGCCACCGAGGTGTATCAACGCAGGCTCAAGACCGCATCAGAGGCGGGCCCGGCGCGTGCCTATCTCCGGGGCAGGGGGTACGACGCCGCCGTCGTGGACGAGTTCAAGATCGGATACGCGCTCGGCAGCGGCGACGACCTCGTCAAGGAGTTGCGAGCC
>JBFGRR010000063.1:0-8059 GCA_041567215.1 Acidimicrobiia bacterium
CCCCTCCATCTACTCGTCCCGGGAGGACGACGTCAGGGCCCTCGCCCGCACCCTCGAGCATGCTCTGACCGGGGGTCCCGTCGGGGGGCCGCCTCCATCCGAGATCGTCGATGGACTGGATCCCCAGGTCGATCGGGTCCTTCGCGATGCCCAGAAGGGCCTGCTCACGGCCCGCCAGCTCGCCGATGGCCTCACCTCGGCCCCCTCACCCGCTCCCCCCTCCGCCCCTGCCCCCGCATGGTCGAGGCGTCTCCTGCTCGTGGCAGTGGGCCTGGTGCTGGCCGCCGCCGGTCTCGTGGCCCTGGGACGGATGCTCGTCGAAGGCTCCGGTGAGCCGATCATCGTTCCCCCGCCTGCGGCGGGCGGGACGACCACGACCTCCACGCTGCCTGCAGAACCTGCGGGGCCGATCGTCGTGGTGGGGGTGCGTTCGATCGACCCGTTCGGCGGGGGCGACGAGAACGACGACCTGGTGGGCAACCTCATCGACGACGACGCAGGCACCGCCTGGCGCACCGAGAGGTACCGCGACCCGCTCCCCCTGTTGAAGCCCGGTGTCGGAGTGGCATTCGAGGTGCGGGGCAGTCCCGCCTCGGTCGAGTTGGTGAGGATGACCGCCGGGGTGGCTTTTCAGCTCGCCTGGTCGCCGGTCCAGCCGGACGATCCCGCCGCGTGGGAGCCGATCGTCACCGGGCGCACCGCCGAGGGCAACACCACGCTGCAACTTCCACCACGACCGGGCGGCAACTGGCTCTTGTGGCTCACAGACCTCCCCGGTGAAGAGGGATCGGACTATTCCGCCGAGGTCGCGGAAGTACGATTCCGCCAATGAGCGAGGGTGACCGAGAGCTGATCGCCCGGGTGGCCAAGGGCGACCGCCAAGCCTTCACGGAGCTGATGCGGCGCCACGAGGCCATGGTCTTCGCCGTTTGTCTGCGAATGCTGAGCGACCGTGACCGCGCCCTCGATGCGTCACAGGACGTGTTCCTGACGCTGTTCCGCAAGGCAGGCAAGTTCCGAGGCGAGTCGGCGGTGAGCACCTGGTTGTACCGGATCGCGGTCAACACCTCCCTGGATGCCATCCGCAAGGCCAAGCGCCGCCCCCAGTCGGCTCTACCCGAGGGTTTCGAGACCGAAGATGCGGCGGCGCTCGACGGATTCGCCGCCGTGGAGGTCCGCTCCGAGATCGAAAGGGCACTCCAGGCGCTTCCCAACGAGTTTCGAGCGGCGGTGGTGCTCAGCGATGCACACGGGCTTCCCCTGGCCGAGATCTCGGAGATCCTCGGGGTGCCGGTCGGCACCGTGAAGTCCCGTGTCTTTCGGGGCCGGAGAATCCTTGCAGAACAACTCGGGAACCTCTCGGGGGGTCCGCGGCATCCAACGGTCGAGACACCATGACCATGCATGAGCACGACTTCGAAGCGATCGCCGCTCTGGTGACCGAGGGCGGAACACTCGATCCTGCCGCGTCCGCCTGTGATGAGTGCCGAGCGGAGTACGCCACACAGGAACGGATCCGGTCCATGCTGGCAGAGGCTCCCCCACCGCAGATGAGCGGAGCCGAGCTGGCAATCCTCCGGTCAGGTGTCAACGCGGAGTTGGGTTCCCCCTACAACCGCCGGCTCAGGCGCCTCGTAGCCGCCGCATCCGTGGCGGCGGGTTTCCTCGTCCTGGTCGGAGTAGGGCCGATGCTCCTCGGCCAGCCCGGCGCGGACATGGCCGCATTGGACACCACCAGCGCCACGGAAGCCGGCTCGGTCGCCGAGGACGCCGCCAGGACCTCGATCGCCGAATCCGCAGCTCCTGCGGCCGCAGGAGCCGAGATGGCCGTGGAGGATCGATTCACCGAGATTCGCGATGGCGGGATGGTCACCGAGGAAGAGTTGACGATGCTCGAAGACGAGATGAGGGAGGCGCTGGAGACCTCGAGTCTGAAGCTCGGCCCCGCCGAATATCTGGACCGCGAACGGGTGGTGCCCCCCTGTCTACCCGAATCGACCGTGCTCGGGTCGATCGAAGCCGAGCTCGCCGGTCGTGAGGTGGTGTCATACCTGGTCGAGGACGGCGAAGGCCGAGCGATCGAGCGCTACGACGCCGAGAGCTGCGAGTTGCTGGCACGCCGCTGAGGCGCGAAGGGTTCGGGTCTGAACGGGCTGGCTAACCTCGGCTCATGGAGGATTTCCCGGCAAGGCTCGCCGACTTCCTGGAGTCGGTGGCCATCAAAGTCAGAGCTCTCACCGTCGATCGCATCCGGCGCGCCGTCGGCATGGTCACGGCGTCACTGCCCCTCGCCATCCTCGCCTTCATCGGCGTGGTGTTCCTGGTTCTCACGATCCACCGGTCGCTGGCGATACCGCTGGGACAGGTCGGAGCGTTTGCCATCGAGGGGGGACTATTCGCGGTGGGTGGGGTGTTGGTGTGGAGGATGCGTAACCCAAAGCGAGAAGAAGAATGACCGAGAACGTAATCATCATCGGCAGCGGTCCGGCCGGATACACCGCTGCTCTCTATGCGGCGAGGGCCGATTTGAAGCCGTTGGTCTTCGAGGGGGTGCAGTCCGGCGGCCAGCTGATGATCACCACGGACGTCGAGAACTACCCCGGTTTTCCCGACGGGATCATGGGACCGGAGTTGATGGACCAATTCCGCAAGCAGGCGGAACGGTTCGGAGCTCGCCTGATCACCTCCGACGTGACCGCCGTGGACTTCTCACAGAGACCGTTCAAGGTCAGCGTTGACGCCGACGAGTATCTGGCCGACACCGTCATCATCGCCACCGGGGCCGTGGCCAAGTGGCTGGGCGTACCCGGTGAACAAAAACTGACGGGCCGGGGTGTGTCGGCTTGTGCCACCTGCGACGGGTTCTTCTTCCGTGACAAGGAGTTGGTGGTGGTCGGTGGAGGGGACACGGCCATGGAAGAAGCGCTCTTCCTCACCAAGTTCGCCTCCAAAGTGAGGGTCGTTCACCGACGTGACGAATTCAGGGCGTCCAAGATCATGGCGACCCGGGTCCAGGAGCACCCCAAGATCGAGGTGATCTGGAATGCGGTGGTATCCGAGATCCATGGCGACGACGAGGTGACCGGGGTGACGCTCACCGACACCATCTCGGGCGAGACCCGCCAACTGGCCACCGATGGCGTGTTCGTCGCGATCGGCCACAAGCCGACCACCGACCTCTTCGCCGGCCAGTTGGACCTGGACGACAACGGCTACGTGGTAGCCAACGGTCCCAGCACCGCAACGTCGGTTCCGGGCGTTTTCGCCGCCGGAGACGTGGCGGACTCGGTTTACAGACAAGCGGTCACGGCAGCCGGAAGCGGCTGTCGTGCAGCCATCGACGTCGAGCATTTCCTCGCATGAAACGAAGGAGACCAGGAAAATAATGGCAGAGAACATCGTTACCCTCACCGACAGCACCTTCCAGGACGCAGTCGCCGGAGACCGTCCCGTCCTGGTCGACTTCTGGGCGGAGTGGTGCGGTCCCTGCCGGATGATCGCTCCCGTGCTCGAGGATCTGGCCAGCGAACACCCCGACACGCTCACCATCGGGAAGCTGAACATCGACGAGAATCCCCGCACACCCGGGAGCTTCGACGTGATGAGCATCCCCACCCTGATCCTCTTCAAGGACGGGGTCGAGAAGAAGCGGATCGTCGGAGCACGTCCCAAGCACCAATTGGTGGCGGAGCTCGCCGAGTACATCAACTGACCGGGAATCTGCGACGATGGAGCCGTGCGGCTCTACCGTTTAGGCGATACGGGTGAGCCGGTCCGAGACATTCAGGACCGGCTCGCTGCTTTGGGACACGAGCCCGATGACGATCCACGCGGTGAGTACGGTCTGGGAACCGTTGCCGCCGTCCGGGCGTTCCAGGAGGACAGAGGCCTCGGCGTAGACGGCATCGTCGGGCCCGACACCTGGCGCTCTCTCTACGAGGCGGGATACCGTTTGGGTGATCGTCTGCTGTTCCTGAGGCGTCCCATGCTGCGTGGCGACGACATAGCCGAGCTCCAGAGCAGGCTCAACGCCCTCGGATTCGACGCAGGCAAGGCGGACGGGATCTTCGGGCCGGACACGCAGCGAGGGGTCATCGACTTCCAGGCGAACCGCGACCTCGCCGCCGATGGCACCGCGGGACCCGAGGTGATAACCGAGCTGCGGCTCATCGCCCGGGGTCCGATTCGCGCCGGTCGCGAGGCTCTCCGGGAGCGTGAGTGGCTGCGCTCGCTCCCCCTATCGGTGGCCGGAAGCCGGGTGTTCTTCGACCCTGCCGCCGGCGACGCAGAAGAGGCGCGCACAGCCTGGGCGGCCGCCTCGACGGCAGCCCTGTCCCTACAAGAACTGGGCGGTCTGCCAGTTATTTCCAGGTCGGCGGATGCGTCTGTTCCTGAACGGTTGCGGGCCCGGAGGGCAAACGGCATCGGTGCCGACATCGTGGTCTCATTCCACCGCGGCGAGAACCTGGTCTACTACTTCGAGAGCAGCCTCGGTCGCAGCGAAGCCGGGGCCCGCTTGGCCACGCAGATAGCCGCCGAACTGGGGGTCGAAGTAGCGGGTCGGGCCACGGCCATTCTCCGTGAAACCAGAGCGCCGGCAGTGGTGATATCCGCGACCGATCTCGGTCCCAAGACCGGTGAGGCGGTGGTCCAGGGTTTGGACCGGTTCTTCCGGGATCAGGCGAAGAATCGCCGGTAGAGGTTCTCCAGGTCGTCGAGCGAGGTGAAGCTGATCTCGAGCTTGCCCTTCTGATCCCGATAGGCGATCTTCACCTTGGTTCCCAGTTGCTCGGTGAGCCTCTGCTCGAGTTCGATGATCTCGACGGGACGGACCTGCTGAACCCGTGGCTTCGCCGTCGGCTCTTCCTCGAGTTCCCTGCGAAGCCGGGCGGCGTCTTCGACCTGACGAACACTCCACCCCTCTTCGACCACACGGGCGGCGATGTGCTCGGCATAGGCCCGGTCGTCGATGCCCAGTAGGGCGCGGGCATGGCCCGCGGTGATCTCGCCTCGCTCGAGCATGCCCTGGATGGTCGCCGGAAGCTGAAGCAGCCTGACGGTGTTGGTGATCGCCGAGCGGCTCTTGCCGACCTTGGCGCCGATCTCCTCGTGGGTCATCGACTGTTCCGTGAGTAGTTGCTGATAGGCGGCAGCCTCCTCCAGCGGGGTCAGATCCTCACGCTGCAGGTTTTCGATGAGGGCTTCTGTCAGCGAGCCGGTCTCTTCGAGACCACGGATCACCGCAGGTATCTCGCTGAGGCCGGCCCGTTTGGCGGCCCGCCACCTCCGCTCCCCCGCGATCAACACGTAACCCCCCTCGGGGCTCTCGGTGACCACGATCGGCTGGAGCAGACCGATGGTGGCGATCGACTCCGCCAGTGCCGCCAGAGCTTCATCCTCGAAGAGAGCTCGCGGCTGGTTCGGGTTGGGGGAGATGTCTGAAACCGCGATGTGGGCGAACTCGCCATGACCGGAGATCGGGATGAGCGCCTCCAGACCCCGACCCAGACCAGCCTTTCTCTGACTCACGGTTGTTCCTCCCTGCCGTGGCGGCGCCGGAATTCCCGGGCCATCTCCCGATATGCGATGGCCCCACGCGACATGGGCGCAAACGTCTCGATCGGTTCACCGTACGAGGGAGCCTCGGAGAGTCGCACCGACCGGGGTATCACCGTGCGATAGGTTCGATCACCAAAGTGGTCGCGGACCTGCTCCGAGACATCCTTGGCCAGCCGGGTCCGGCCGTCATACATGGTCAGCACCACTCCCCCGATCTCGAGTTCCGGCTTCAGCGAGTTCTTGACCATGTCCACGTTTCGCAACAGCTGGGTCAGCCCCTCCAGCGCGTAGTACTCGCATTGGATCGGGATAAGCACCTCGTCGGCTGCCGCCAGAGCGTTCACAGTGAGCAATCCCAGCGACGGAGGGCAATCGATGAGGATCACATCGAAATCGGCGCGGATTGGCATCAGAGAGCTTCTCAGGCGGAGCTCTCTGGAGAAGATCGACACCAACTCGATCTCGGCTCCCGCCAGATCGATGGTGGCGGGGACCACGAACAGATCGCGCACACTGGTAGGTTCGATAGCGTCTTCCAGCGCTACTTCTTTCAAAAGTACGTCATATATCGACAAGTTCACCTGGCGCTTGTCCACGCCGAGCCCCGAGGTGGCGTTGCCCTGCGGATCCAGATCGACGAGCAGAGTCCGCTCGCCCTGGAGGGCCAGGCCGGCGGCCAGGTTGATGGCAGTGGTGGATTTCCCGACCCCGCCCTTTTGATTGGTGATGGCGACGACACTCACGAGGGGGCCATGATAAGGAGCCACGGCGCCGGGTCAAGGATTCCCGCCCCACCATCTATGACCGACACCGTGTGGGATCTCATCCGCAGCTCGATCCGCGGCTCGGCGCCTCCTCGCCTCAACGCCAGAATGGCCCGACTGGCGGGGAAGTGGTCGTCCACCAACGCACCGGCACGGCCGGGGTCCATGACCGCCCGCATGGTCACCACCTGGCAACTCCGGTGGGCAGCCTCGGCCTGCTCGACTCTCACGTTGTCGAGACCCAGCACCCTGATCGCACGTCGAGCCAGACGCACCCTCCGACCCGAACGATCCAACAGGGTCACCTCGGTGTCGGGAAGCATGATCGCCAGTGGAATCCCGGGCAGGCCCACCCCGCTGCCCAGATCGAGCAACCTGGAAGGCGCCGAGTCGAGGCCCTGTAGAAAGGCGAGACTGTCGAGTATGTGGCGTTCTTCGATGCGTTCGACCTCTCCGGGCGCAAGACCACCGGCGGCAACCGCCTCTTCCCTCAGCCAGGCCGCAAATCCATCGAGTAGCGTCAACTGCTGCGGAGTCGCCGGTCGACCCCATGACGTCAAAGCGCCGGCGATGTGATTCATCGCCGGCGCTTCCAATGCTTCACGTGAAACGTGAGGGTCACTCCTCTTCAGACTCCGCCTCTGCCGATTCGGGCCCGGCGGCGTCCTGTTCCTCGACCTCCGCCACCGGGCCGTCCGACGCCTGGCCCTCCTTCACCAGCACCACATACCGCTGTGGGGCGGTGCCCTCCGAATAGGTCGATACCCCGTCGCGAGCGGCGGCGGCATCGTGGATGACCTTTCGATCGCTGGCACTCATCGGCTCCAGCATCAACTCTCCACCTTCTTCGACCAACTGGTCGATGAGCCGGTTGGCGTAGATCGTCAATGCCTGTCGTCTTCTTTCCGCATATCCGGCGATGTCCAGGCGCAGGCGAGCCGAGGATTGGGTCTTGCGCTGCAGGACCGTCTTGGTCAACTCGTGAACCGCTTCCATGACCACACCCTTTGGGCCCACCAGCGCCTCGGTCTGGTCGCCGATCAGCTCGGCAATGATGATGTCGTCATCATTGGAGACCTTGACCTCTCCCTCGAGCCCGAAGGCATCGATCAGGCCATTAAGGAACTCCTCCACCACGGGTGCTTGTTCCTCCACGGACACATCTGCCTCCCTTTGACTCGGTTTCCGGTCACGGGATGAGCGCGACTCCCCGCGCTCATCTCCTTGCCCGGATTGGCCGCCTTGACGACGGTTGCCGCCCTGCTGCCGTTGCTGTCCTGACTGGCGTTGTCTCTTCTGCCGGTCCTGCTGGGGACGATCCCCACGGGAACGATCGGAATCCTGGCGGCGAGGAGAGTCCTGACCTCCGCCGCCCTTTCGGGAGCGGCGCCGGCGCTTGCTCTTTCCACTGCTGGGCTTCACCCGGACGATGGCATCACGCCCACCGATACCGAGAAAACCCTTCTCGGGTTCCTGCACCACTTCGATGGCGATACGGGAGCGATCGGTGATGTTGAGCTCCTGCATGGCGACCTCGACGGCTACGTCGACGGTCTTGCCTTTGACTTCTACCCATTCCACGGGTCATTTCCTCCTACGGCGGCGTTTCTTTTCCGACATGGGGTGCGGCTTCTTGGGCTGCTCACCCTCCACTGCCGGCGGTGGCTCTTCCGCCTGGGGCGCCTGCGGCCGCCCATCGATGGCGAAGATCACGAACTGTTGACCCAACCGGAACA
>JBFGRR010000064.1:0-7987 GCA_041567215.1 Acidimicrobiia bacterium
GCCGGCCGGATGGGAGTCCAGGCAGGAGCCTATTTCCTGGAGAAGGCGCACGGAGGTAGGGGAGTTCTGCTGGGTGGTGTGCCGGGGGTTCGGCCCGGGAAGGTCGTGATCATCGGCGCCGGTGTGTCGGGATCCAACGCGGCTGCCATGGCCGTGGGTCTGCAGGCCGCCGTCACGGTGCTGGACATCAACCTGGCCAGACTCCGGGAACTGGACGATGTCTATCACGGCCGCATCAACACCCTCGCGTCGAGCCGGCTGACCATCGAGGAGGTTGTCATCGATGCGGATCTCGTCATCGGGTCGGTGCTCATCGCCGGTGCGGCGGCGCCGAAGCTCGTGACGGAGGACATGGTGCGGGCGATGCGGAGGGGATCTGTCCTGGTGGACATCGCCATCGACCAGGGTGGTTGTTTCGAGACGAGCCGAGAGACGACTCACAAGGATCCGGTCTATTCGGTACACGATGTTCTCCACTACGCAGTCGGCAACATCCCGGGGGCCGTTCCCCACACATCCACCTATGCGCTCACCAACGCAACGCTTCGTTATGCGATCGCACTGGCCGATCACGGCGTGGGCGCGGCAGCGGCCAGGCATCCGGAGCTGGTGCCCGGCGTGAACGTGGCTGGTCCCTCGATCACCAATCAGGCCGTAGCCGACAGCCTCGGATACGAGTACGTGCCGTTGGATACGGCCGTCACGCGCTGAGCGGCCTGGAACTGGGCGCATCATGCGCTATCGTGATCCGTGGTGCCGCCTCAACAGCGCCGCCGATCCCGCTACCAGGTTCATGTGATGACATCTGCCGCTACCGACACGCTGAATCGGATGAGAGACAAGCTGGTCCACCAGCTCGAGGAGTTGGGCGCGAGCGAAACCGGTGACTTGCGGGCAGACGTCACGTTTGGCGACGGCTTCGCGGACGCAGGCGCTGCAACGGCTGAGCGCACGGAGACGCTCGTCCTCGTCGAGACGCTCAAGGGCCAATTGGACGCAGTGGACGAGGCCTTGGCGCGGGTCGCCTCCGGTGACTACGGCACGTGTGCCGAGTGCGGGGAAGAGATACCGGCAGCACGCCTCGAAGCACGTCCCGAGTCGGTCCTTTGCGTGGACTGCAAGTCGAAACGGCGCTGAAGCGCTGGCTCCATCTGGCCGCCAGGTTCGTCGACGTCCTGTCGGCGAAGCCGCTGAGCGAAAGCGAGACCGCCGAGGTGGAGGCTCTCCTGGAACCCGGAGAAGGCGCGTTGTTCTTTGCTCAAACCCCGGCCGACCAGCGCCATGGGCTCGAGGCTTCGAGAGCTGTCGCCGACTCGCGCCGCCTGGCCCGCACTGCACTACTCCACGATGTCGGTAAACGTCACGCCCATCTGGGGGTGGTGGCGCGGGTGGTGGCGACGATCTTCGACATCCTGAAACTCCCTTCCAGGGGCAGGTTCGTCCAATACGCCCGTCATGGCACCCTCGGCGCGGCCGAGCTCGTCGACCTCGGCTCCCCGGAGATCTCCCTCGGCTATGTGCAGCACCACCACGGCGCGATGCCGGCGGACGAGCCGCCGGACGAATGGTCCGCACTTCAGAGGGCCGACTCCGCGAGAATCTTCGGACGATGAGCTATCGCGTCAAGACCTCGGTGTTCGAAGGCCCTCTCGACCTTCTGTTGCAGCTGATCCTCCGTCACCAGGTGGACGTGGCTTCTGTGAGCCTCTCCGACATCGTCGGCGAGTACCTGGCTCACCTCGAGGAGATGACCCGCCTCGAGCTCGAATTCACCTCCGAGTTCCTGCTGATAGCGGCCACATTGATCCAGCTGAAGGTGCGGAGCTTGCTGCCTGCGGGCGAACCGTTGGATCTCGATGACGAGATCGAGCTGATGGAAGAGCGCGACCGACTCCTGGTGCGTCTGCTCCAGTGTGTCACCTTCAAAGACGTTGCGGCCGTGATCGACGCCCGGCTTCAGACCGGGAACCGTTTCGTGGCGCGAACTGGCGGCCTGGACGTGAGGCTGGAGCCTGCGCAACTGGACTTCACGCTCCCCGTGGGCGCCGGCGAGCTTGCCTCCCTCGCGGCTCGAGCCCTCACCGAGACCACGCCCGATCTCGATCACCTGGATCTCGACCTGCCCTCGGTGCAGGCGGCGCTGGAGGAACTTCGCACTCGTGTCGCCGGAGAGGCCGAAACCACCTTCGAAGACCTGGTCACCCACTGCACGAGGAAGGTCGAGGTGGCCGCCTACTTCCTGGCTCTTCTCGAGCTGGCGAGATGGGGGTTGGTCGAGGTGTCGCAGGACGACTGGCTCGCGGAGATAGAGGTTCGCCATCGGAGCTCGGGTGCAGGCGAGGTCGTCTCGGAGTGGTCCTCATGACGCCGCTCGCGGCGCTCGAGGCGATCCTTTTCGTGGCCGAGTCTCCCGTACCGGAGGCCGAGCTGGCAGAGGTTCTCGAGACCCCTCTCGACGAGGTGCGAGAACTACTGGCGAGCCTGGAGAAGGACCTCCAGGACCGCGGGGTCTGCCTCCGCAACGTTGCAGGTGGATGGCGCATGTACACGCGGCCGGAGACCTACCCATACCTCGAACGCTTCTCGAGGTCGGCCTCATCCCGGCGGATCTCGCCAGCGTCGCTGGAGGTGCTCTCGATCGTCGCCTACCGCCAGCCGATCTCCCGGAGCCAGATCGCCGAGATACGCGGAGTCGATTCGGATTCCGCCCTGCGCACGCTGGAGCGTCTTGGACTCGTCGAGGAGGCGGCCAGACTGCAGACACCCGGGAACCCGGCGGTATACCGCACATCGGACCTGTTCCTCGAGAAGCTGGGCGTCGGGAGTATCGACGAACTTCCACCGCTCGCCGACCACGTGCCTCCTCCCGGGGTCGTCGAGGCGCTCGAGGACGCATTCCGCAGCGAGCCGTGATCAGGCTTCAGAAGGCGATCAGCCAGTCCGGCCTGATGAGCCGTCGAGCGGCCGAAGAACTGATCAGGGAGGGTCGGGTCGCGGTGGACGGACGCGTGGCCCGTCTGGGTGATCGAGTGGATCCGTCGGCCGGCCGGGTCGAGATCGACGGCATCCCCATCCCGGTCGCTCCGGATCTGGTCACCTACCTGGTGAACAAGCCGCTCGGCGTGATATCGACCTCCGACGATCCGCACGGCAGGGACACGGTGATTGGACTGGTGCCACGAGATGTGCGGGTCTGGCCGGTTGGGCGTCTCGACTCCGACACCGAAGGGTTGCTGCTGCTGACCAACGACGGAGAATTGACCCACCGCATCACGCACCCCAGCTTCGGGGTCGCCAAGAGATACGTGGCGATGATCGAAAGCCGCCCGTCGCGGAAAGAAGTGGCGCGCCTCGTGACGGGAGTCGAACTCGACGACGGTCCCGCCGCGGCCAAGTCGGCGCGCATCATCGACAGTTCCGGCGACCGCACCCTCGTGGAGTTGGAGATGACCGAGGGACGCAACCGGGAGGTGCGGCGCATGTTCGAGGCCCTGGGTCATCCGGTCGCCCGGCTCGTGAGGGTCGCCATCGGCCCCCTCGTCGATCGGTCGCTGGGCCCGGGGGAGTGGCGACGACTCACCACCACCGAGGTGCGCTCGCTCTATCAGGCCGCCGGCCGGCCGGACTAGCTTGTGACCGTGTCGTATCAGGTCCGCGATCTGGATCACCCGCTTCAGGCCGTGGTGCGGCCGCCCGGCTCGAAGAGCTTCACGAACCGAGCGCTGCTGGTGGCCGCCATGGCAGACGGCGGTGTCAGCAAGATCGAGAACCCCCTCGAGGCCGACGACACCGTCCTGATGCGCGATGCGTTGCGCCAACTCGGCGTCCTGATCGACGATGCCGACGATCCCTGGCTGGTGCTGGGTACCAACGGCGCCGTCGAACCAACAGAGGGCACGGTGATCGACGCCGGCGCATCCGGCACCACCGCCCGCTTCATCACGGCCATCTGCGCACTCTCGGCTGAGCCCGTGGTGATCGATGGAACGGCACGCATGAGAGAGCGGCCGATCGAGGATCTCACCGCCGCACTGAAAGCGCTCGGCGCCGATGTCGAGACCACTGCGGGCAGGCCGCCGGTCAAGCTGTCGCGGGGGTCGCTACATGGGGGCCGTGTGACGATCGACGCCTCGACGTCGAGTCAGTTCCTCTCGGCTTTGTTGATGCTCGCCCCTCTGGTGGGCGAAGAGGTGGTGATCGAGGTCGCAGACGGCCGCATCACCTCGAGACCCTATGTGGAGAGCACCGTGCAGACCATGCGCGCTTTTGGGGCCGATGTGGATCTGGGGGAGTCCTCATTCCGGATCGCTCCCACCGGGTACCGGAAGACCACCTTCCCCGTGGAGGCTGACGCGTCCGCTGCCGCCTACCCGCTAGTGGCTGCAGCGATAACCGGCGGCGTCGTAGGCATAGAGGGCATCCCCGCCGACTCGACGCAGCCTGACCTCGCGATCGTCGACCACCTCGTCTCGATGGGGTGCACAACCCGTTGGGACGGCGCACGTCTCATTCTCTCGGGTCCGGACCGCCTCGACCCGCTCGATGCCGATCTCAACGACTCGCCGGATGCCGTGCTCGCACTGGCGGTGGCGTGTCTGTTTGCCGCGGGGTCGAGTCGCATCAGGAACGTCGGGAACCTTCGGTTCAAAGAGACCGATAGGCTGGCGGCGCTCGAGACGGAGCTCAACCGGATCGGCGCCGGTGCTCGCGTCGTGGGGGACGACCTCTTTATCGAACCGGGAACCCTCACCGGTGCCTCCATCGAGACGTACGACGACCACAGGATGGCGATGTCTTTCGCTGTCGCCGGCCTCAGGGTGGCAGGAGTCGAGATCCGTGATCCCGGTTGCGTGTCGAAGACCTGGCCCGGTTTCTTCGAGATGTTGGAGGCGCTGTGAGCTGGGTGGTTGCCATCGATGGTCCGGGAGGATCGGGGAAGTCGACTGTGAGCCGTGAACTGGCTCGGCGTCTCGGTGTCGCCCATCTGGATACCGGCGCCTACTACCGGGCTGCGGCGCACGCGGTGCTGGATTCGGGGGCGAACCCTTCTGACCGTGAACAGGTCCTCGCCGCCGTCATGGCTGTCTCGTTCGACCAGATCGGAGGGCGCGCCTTCGTCGACGGGGTCGACGTCGAGGACTCCATCAGGGGTGGGGAGGTCACGGCGGCGGCAAGCGAGGTGTCCGCATATCCGGAGGTCCGGGAACGAATGGTCGCGGAGCAGAGGCGCTGGGTCGAGGTCAACGGTGGCCGGGCCGTCGTCGAAGGGCGTGACATCGGAACGGTCGTATTCCCGGATGCGCGGCTCAAGGTGTACCTGGAGGCGGATCCCAAAGAGCGGGCGAGGCGGCGGGCCCTCGAGAGCGGTGCCTCCGCGGAGCAGGTTCAGCGTGAACTCGAGAGACGGGACACCCATGACTCGACGCGCAAGGCCTCACCGCTCACGATGGCGGCAGATGCCGTTCTCCTCGATACGACCGGGTTGACCGTGCATGAAGTGGTCGAGGCGATTCTCGAACTGCTGGACCGCTGAACCACCGCTCAGGAGCCCAACCCCACAACTTCGAGCGCTTCTGTTGCCGTCCACTCGCGATCCCGGTCGAGCCACCCGGGCTCACGAGCGGGCTGTGCCGTCACCGAGGCCTCGACGAGGGTCTGCAGCGCAGCCACGAAGGACCGGAGTTGAGGCGGTAGCGGGAAGTACTCGCCCTCCTCGGTGACGCGCAACAGTTCGAAGCCAAACCGGGGAGCGACCCTATCGATCACCTCCTGGACCAGGTGGTCCGGCGCCGACGCTCCGGCGGTCAGCCCAACCGTGGTCACGCCTTCGAGCCAGGAGTCCTGGATCTCCTCTGCCGAGTCGACCCGGTGAGCGGCGACGCCGGCCTCCCGGGCGACCCGCACGAGCGCCTTCGTGTTCGACGAGTTGTCGGAGCCGACCACGAGAATCAGATCGCACTCCTCGGTGAGGCGTTGCACCGCCGACTGGCGGTTGGTGGTCGCGTAGCAGAGGTCACTGCGTCGAGCGGTCCGCAGAGCGGGGAACTGCTCGGTGGCGGCATCGAGAACAGCCTCCCACTCGAAGAGGCCAAGTGTCGTCTGTGCCAGCAGCGCGACCTTCTCCGGATCCGCCGGTCGGAATTTATCCAGGCCCCGTTCCGGCTCAACGAGGGTTATCGACGATGGCGCTTCCGCCACCGTGCCCACCGCCTCGTCATGGCCCTCATGCCCGACGTAGATGATGTCGAACCCCTCGGAGGCCATCTTCTTGACTTCGTGGTGCACCATGGTGACCAGAGGGCAGACAGCGTCTATGACCACCGCGGCGCGCTGTCTCGCACCTTCGACCACCTCGGGGGCCGAGCCATGCGCCGACAGCATCACGGGGGCGCCCTCCGGAACATCCGAAATCTGGTCGACGAACACCACGCCCACTCGCTCGAAGGCCTTGACCACCCACTCGTTGTGGACGATTTCGTGGTAGCAGTAGATGGGCGGTTCAAAGATGCGCACCATCCAGGTGAGCGCCTTGATGGCCATGTCCACTCCGGCGCAGAAGCCGCGTGGTTCGGCGAGCAAGAGGCGGTCGGGCATGGGGGAATGCTAAGCCGAGGTGGATGGATACCGCGAAGCTGCCAACATCCCGCCGATGTCTCGCCTTCCAGTCGTCGCGGTCGTTGGACGCCCCAACGTCGGCAAGTCCACCCTGGTCAATCGGATCGTCGGTGGACGGCCCGCGGTAGTCGAGGAGAACCCGGGTGTGACGCGGGACAGGAGGGAGTTCACCGCGGAGTGGGCCGGGCGTCCATTCCTCCTGGTGGACACTGGCGGTTGGGAGTTGAAGCCCGGAGAAGATCTCGGCTCGGAGATCAGGCTGCAGGCCGAGGCCGCGGTGGGGGGAGCCGATGCCGTGGTGTTCGTCACCGACGCCACGACGGGAATAACCGAGGACGATGCCGGTGTCGCCGATCTGCTCCGGCGGAGCGACATCCCGATCATCCTCGCAGCCAACAAGGTGGACGACTCCGGCAAGGAGATAGGCGCAATCGAACTGTGGGCTGCCGGCCTCGGCAAGCCGATGCCGGTCTCTGCGTTCCACGGCAAGGGTGTCGGCGATCTCCTCGACGCTCTGGTGGCCGTGCTTCCCGAGTACGACGAGGTCGGGGAGGTGGATCCGGTGCCATCGGTGGCCGTGATTGGACGCCCCAACGTCGGGAAGTCGACTCTGCTCAATCGTCTCGCCGGCTCGGATCGTGTGATCGTTTCCGAGATTCCCGGAACGACCCGGGATCCCGTCGACCAGGTCATCGATCTCGACGGACGCGAGTTCCGCTTCATCGACACTGCCGGGATGCGCCGCAAACCCCAGATAAAGGAGGACGCCGACTACTACTCCGTTCTGCGGGCTCAAGACGTGCTGGCGAGAGCAGATGTGGCGCTCCTCCTGATCGATGCCTCCGAGGGAATCACCCACCAGGATCAACGCATCGCATCGGAAGCAGCCGAGGCCGGGGTGGCGCTGATCATCGTTCTCAACAAGTGGGACCTCGTCGACGATGAAGCGCGCTTTCGTGTCGAGACCGATCTCGGCGATCGATTCGGCTTCGTCGGCTGGGCACCGGTGCTGAGGATGTCGGCGAAGACAGGGAGCCGGGTGGGGAGGATTCGGGACGCGCTCGACCTGGTGCTCGAGAACCGATCGACGAGGATCTCCACGGGCGCCTTGAACCGGATGGTGCGGGAGTGGGCCGGAGCACACCCGCCCCCGGTGCGGGCAGGTAGACGGCCCCGCATCCAGTATGTCGTCCAGGCCGGCCACGCTCCACCAACGTTCATCGTCTTCGTGTCCGGGGGAGACCTAGGCGACGACTCCCTGAGGGTCCTCGAAGGACGTCTGCGCGGAGCGGCGGAGTTCACGGGCACGCCGGTCAAAGTGTTCACGAGAGCCAAGGAGCGGCGCAGGTGACCTCTCCGTTCCTTCCCGAGC
>JBFGRR010000065.1:0-7948 GCA_041567215.1 Acidimicrobiia bacterium
CACGCCCAGTCGGGTTGCTGCCTCATTGAGGCTCAGAAACTCGGAAGACATGGGAACAATATATTGCCGCCAGATGTTTAGTGATAATATGCGATCTCTTCTCGACAGAACTCTCGACACATCGGTGGTCGGTGGCTTCTCGTCCATCGGCTTCAAGGCACGGGGCCTGGCAGCACGACCGGTGACCACCCGAATCGACGGCAAGCGGGTGGCGATCACAGGCGCCACCGGCGGTCTGGGCCTGGCAGCGGCTCGCGGCCTCTCCGAGCTCGGGGCCGAGACACTCCTGATCGGCAGGAACCCCGAGAAGCTGGAGGAAGCAGCCTCTCTCATGACCGGGCCGGCCTCCGTCCACGTGGCAGACCTGAGCTCGATGGCTCAGGTCACACGGCTCGCAGCGGAGCTGGCCGGTTCGGTCGACATACTCGTCAACAACGTCGGTGTTCTCTTCCCTGAACGCCAACTCACCCGGGAAGGACTCGAGGCCACCTTCGCGACCAACCTCTTGGGTCAGTTCATCCTCACCAACCGGCTCCTCGAGGACATGGGCCCCGGCAGCCGGATCGTCACCGTCAGCTCGGGGGGTATGTACACGACGGGCGTCGATCTCGACGACCTCCAGAGCGAGAAGTCGTACAGAGGGTCACTCGCCTATGCCCAGACCAAGCGGGCCCAGGTGATACTCGCCACCGAGTGGGCGCGGCGACGCCATGATGTCATCTCTCACTCCATGCATCCCGGTTGGGCAGACACCAACGGCGTTCGCCACTCACTCCCCTCGTTTCATCGGATGACGAAGCCGATACTGCGAACCCCGGAGCAGGGCGCCGACACCATCATCTACCTCGCTGCCGATCCCGCGCCCGCAGCCGACAACGGGCTCTTCTGGCACGACCGCAGACCGAGGCCGGTGCACCGCACCCGCGCCAGCCGCCAGGAGGCATCGTTGCCGACCGACCTCTGGGAGGCCCTCACGGAGATCGCCGACAACTTCTCGACACAGGAGATCTCATGATGGAGACACTCGTAACGCTCGAGTGGCGTGACCTGGCCGCTTGCTCGGCGCATGACTCCGAGTTGTTCTTCCCTGCCGGCGAGAGCGGGCCGGCCCTCGACCAGATCCGACTCGCCAAGCAGATCTGCGGCGGGTGCACCGTGAAGAGCGAGTGCCTGGAGTATGCGATCGACACCAACCAGGTGGCCGGCATCTGGGGCGGTCTCACCGAAGACGAACGGCGTCCGGTCCGCAGGCGTCGGCTCGCCGAACGCCGGAGGCACGGCTGAACGCGGCGTAGTCTGACGGGGCATGGACGCCGTCAGACTCGCTGCAGACCAACTCGCACGGATGCGGGGGATGAACGCCGCCTATCACCGGCGTTTCTTCTCGGACATCCGCTTCACCGTGGTGGCCACCGTTGCCATCTTGGCCCTCGGTGCCGGCCTCGACGCCGCCTTCTATCTGGCGGTTCCGGTGGTGGCTCTCCTCGGTGCGGCCCAGACGGCTTTCGACGCCTCCTACCTCATCTTCTCGCGACACTATGCGACCCGGCTCGAGCGGTACCTGAACTCACGTGTCGAGGAACCGGTTCTGGTCGCCAACCTCCTCGAGGATTCCTACCTCTTCCCCCTCGGAAAGCGGAAGATCGTCACGCTCGCCCTTGGCTCCGGCTTCAGCTGGTTCGGCTGGATGACGGCGCTCTACACGCTCACCGGCGTGGCGGCATATGGCACCGGGGCGTACCTGTCTCTCAGGGTGCTCGAAGACATCGGCTCCCGGACCCTGGCCGCCGTCTACCTGATCTCCTTGGCCGGGTTGACCGTGTTCACCCTCGGCGTCGGTCTCTGGTGGTTCGTTGGCGGCGAAGGCGAGCGGCGCCTGACCACGATCCTCGATGCAGAGTTCCCGACGTGATCATCGACGCCGCCATCTACGAGCACGGGAAGCGCCGAACCGATGCGTTTCACCTCGAAGGCGCACGAGAGGCGTGCCGCGACGAGAACACCTTCGCCTGGATCGGGCTCTTCGAGCCGGACGAGGCCGAGTTCGAGGCGGTGAGAGCCGAGTTCGATCTCCACGAACTGGCAGTCGAGGACGCAATCCACGCCCACCAGCGTCCAAAACTCGAGCGCTACGACGACACGCTGTTCGTGGTCCTCAAACCCGCGCGCTACGTCGACCCCACCGAGGTGATCCGGTTCGGCGAGATCCTCCTGTTCATCCACGACGACTTCGCCGTGGTGGTTCGGCATCGCCAGGCCTCCCGCCTCGTCGAGGTGCGCAAGGAACTGGAGAAACACCCCGAAGACATGGCCTTCGGGCCGGGCGCGGTGCTGCTCGCGGTGACCGACAGGGTGGTCGACGACTACGCGAAGGTGCTTGCAGGTCTCGAGGCCGACATCGACGAGCTCGAGGATCAGGTCTTCTCCGATGAGGACGACGACGACCCGACCGAGCGCATCTACAAGCTCAAGCGGCAGGTCCTCCAATTCCACCAGGCGACCCAGCCTCTACTGGATCCGCTCGAGCGCCTGGCGCGAGGGCGCTTCGAAGCCATCGACCCGGAACTGCGCGAGTACTTCCGGGACGTGCACGACCACCTGACCCGTGTCGTCGAGCGCATCTCGGCGATTCGCGATCTCCTGACATCGATCCTCGAGGCGAACCTGACCCAGGTGAGCGTCCGACAGAACGAGGACATGCGCAAGATCTCGGCCTGGGTGGCAATCGCCGCGGTGCCCACCCTCCTCGCGGGCGTGTGGGGAATGAACTTCAGCGACATGCCCGAACTCAGCTGGTCCTTCGGATACCCGGTGGCCCTCGTCGCTATGGCGGCGATCTGCGGATTCCTGTATCGGAGGTTCAAGGCGAGCGGATGGCTGTGACCAGCGGCCTACGATGCGCCGGCCATGGCAGTGACAATCGTTCTGGGCGCACAGTGGGGTGACGAAGGCAAAGGCCGCGTCACCGACTTCTTCGCCAAACACGCCGACTTCGTGGTCCGCTACCAGGGCGGCAACAACGCAGGCCACACCATCATCGTCGGTGATCAGCGCTTCGCCCTGTCGCTCATCCCCTCCGGGGTGATGTACCCGGAGTGCACGCCGGTCATCGGTTCGGGCTGCGTCGTCGATCCGAGCGTTCTCCTGGCCGAGGTGGACATGCTGACCTCTCGCGGTGTGAGCCCCCAGCGTCTGAAGCTCTCCTCGAACGCCCACCTGATCATGCCCTACCACCGCAAGCTCGACGCAGTGATGGAGCGTTATCTGGGCAACAACCAGATCGGCACCACCAAGAAGGGTATCGGGCCCGCCTACACCGACAAGTTCGCCCGGCGGGGAATCCGGGTCCAGGACCTCTTCGATCCGAAGATCTTCTCCGACAAGGTGGGAACGGCGCTCGAGGACTGCAACCGGCTTCTCCGCGGGTACAACCAGCTTCCCGTCGAGCCCGAGAAGGTGATCGAGGAGTACCTGGCTCTGGCGCCCAGGCTGCTCCCGTTCGTCGACGACACCGCCCTGTTGCTCTGGCAGGCGGCACACGACGGCAAGGAAGTCCTGTTCGAGGGAGCCCAGGGGACACTCCTCGACATCGACCACGGCACCTATCCGTTCGTCACCTCTTCGAACCCGACGGCGGGTGGCGCCCTGATCGGAAGCGGCATCGGGCCCATGGAGATAGACCGGGTGGTCGGCGTGGCAAAGGCGTACATCTCCCGGGTCGGAACCGGCCCATTCCCCACCGAACTCCACGACGAGATCGGAGAGGCGATGGTCGAGCTGGGGGGCGAGTACGGGACGGTCACCGGGCGCAGGCGCCGGTGCGGCTGGCTCGACCTGGTGGCCCTCCGTTACGCGGCGCGCATCAACGGATTGAGCGATCTGTTCATCACCAAACTCGACATCCTCTCCGCCTTCGAGACCCTCAAGGTCGCAGTCGGCTACACGTCGCTCGGCGAGAGCTACGCCGAGTTCCCGCGCCAGCAGAGGGTCCTCTACAACTGCACACCCGTCTATGAGGAACTGCCGGGTTGGAACACCGACATCAGCGGCTGCCGCGAGTACGCGGATCTCCCTGAGGAGGCGCGCGGCTACATCGAGTTCATCGAGCAGCACACCGGTGTCGGGGTCGGTTGGATCTCGGTGGGCCCGGAGCGCCGCCAACTGATCACCCGTTCATGAGGGTTCTCCTCATCGGTTCGGGTGCACGAGAGCACGCCATCGGTTGGAAGCTCGAGAACGGCGGCAGGGTGTCCGAGCTGCTGTCCCTCCCGGGCAATCCCGGACTGGCCCGCCTCGGTCCGCTCGTCGAAGGAGTCTCCGACACCGATGTCGGTGCGATCGCCGCGATCGCCCGCATCCACAAAGTCGACCTGGTGGTGGTCGGACCCGAGGCCCCGCTGGCGGCGGGTGTCGTCGATGCCGTGTCCAGGCTCGGCATCCCCGTTTTCGGGCCCTCCCGAAGCACCGCCCGCCTCGAGTCGTCCAAGTCGTTCGCCAAGCAGGTGATGAGCCGGGCCGGTGTGCCGACGCCCGCCTACGAGGCCTTCGAGGAGCCGGAGCCGGCGCGGGCTTACCTGAACCGGTCGGAAGGGCCATTCGTCGTGAAAGCAGATGGACTCGCCGGCGGGAAGGGTGTGCTGGTCACCGATGATCGCGACGCCGCAATCGGCTGGATCGACCGATGTTTCGATGGGGATTTCGGCGCCGCCGGCAGCCGGGTGGTCATCGAAGACCATGTCGAGGGCCCCGAGTTGAGCGTGTTCGCGATTTGCGATGGCGAGACCGCGGTCACCCTCGAACCGGCCCGTGACTACAAGCGTCTCCTCGACGGGGATCGCGGCCCCAACACCGGGGGAATGGGCTCCTACTCCCCCGTGGACCTCCCCGTCGGCCTGGTGGACGAGGTGAAGCGGCGGGTGATCGAGCCCACACTTCGCCAGATGGCGGAAGACGGAACCCCGTATCGGGGCTTCCTCTACGCCGGCCTGGTCCTCACGGCGGACGGTCCCCAGGTGATCGAGTTCAACGTTCGACTCGGCGACCCGGAGACCCAGGTCGTGCTTCCCCGCCTGGACAACGACCTGTTGGGCCTGATCGAAGCAGCCATCTCCGGCCGGCTCGCCGATGTCTCATTGAGGTGGCGGGCAACTGCGGCGGTGAATGTGGTCCTCGCCTCGGCGGGGTACCCGGACAATCCGCGCAAGGGTGACCGGATCCATGGATTGGCAGAGGCCGAGAGGAACGCCATCGTGTTCCAGGCGGGCACCGCCGAAGACGAGGGCGGGCATCTGGTGACGAACGGGGGTCGGGTCTTGAGCGTCGTCGGCACCGGACCGTCGGTGGATGAGGCGAGGACCGCGGCGTATGCGGCCGCCCGGTCGGTCAGCTGGCCCGGCGTACAGTTGAGAGAGGACATCGGAGAGAAATGAGCCACAGAGTCGCCATAGTCATGGGTTCGGGATCGGACCGTCCGCAGATGGAAAAGGCTGCGGAGATGCTCGATCGCTTCGGTATCGAGTACGACATGCGGGTGCTGTCTGCGCACAAGACGCCCGACCAGGCCATCGAGTTCGCCGAGGGCGCCGCAGCCGCTGGGTTCGAGGCGATCATCGCCGGGGCAGGCAAAGCTGCGCATCTTGCGGGAGTGATGGCCGCCAAGTCGCTGTTGCCGGTGGTCGGCGTGCCGATCTCAGCCTCTCTACAGGGTCTCGACGCCCTCCTTTCCACCGTGCAGATGCCCACCGGAATCCCCGTGGCGACGGTGGCCGTGGACGGCGCCGCCAACGCCGCCTTGCTCGTCGTGGCGATGCTCGCCGTGCACGATGGCGAGATGCGGACCCGGCTGGCCGAGTTCCGCGCCGATCTGGCCGAGAAGACGCTGGCCGGCTAGCCGCCCCGCCGGGACTCCCACACACCGTGGGGTATCCCGTTCCTCTCCACCGGATCAGGCCGCAAATGCATCCCGAGCCGGCGGGCGACATCGATCGAGCGCTCGTTGGTGAAGGCGATGTCGGCGACTATGACCTCCATCCCCAGGTCGGTCAGGGCGTAGGCCAGGAGGCGGCGCCCCGATTCGGTGGCGTACCCGTTGCCCCATCTGTCGCGGACCAGGTGCCAGCCGATTTCGATCTCCAGGGGGAACCGGGGCGCGGGCTGGAGAACGGCATCGCCGATCACGTCCCCGGTGTCGCGATCGAGGAGCAGCCACCAGCCGATGTCGTCTCTGCCCAAGGGGCTGACGGCGGTGACGTGCCTCATGAACCGGCGGGTCTCAGCGAGGCTCCGGCGGTGCCCCCACCAGATCACCTCGGGATCTCCCCAGATCAGGTGGAACGCCTCGCTGTCGTCGACGGTCACCGGTTTCAGGTGCAGACGCTCGGTGTGGAGAACCGGCTGCATGCGGCGAGCGTAGAGCGGTGGGCGAGTTCCTTCGCGCCCACCCGCCTCCGTATTCAGTCTCTGACATGGCGGGATAGGTCCCCATTGGCGACCACTTCGATGTCGCCGAGTTCGAGCCAGGTGGCCATCTCCCGCAGCTCTCCGGCGAGTTCCCTCCCGACTCTCACCGGGTCGCATCCCTCTTCGAGGTGGGCCGCCTGTGCCAGGAGCCGGCCAGACCGGCGATCCGCCTTCACATCGACCCTCGCCTGGAGGCTGCCGTCCAGGAGGAACGGGAGCACGTAGTACCCGTAACGTCGCTTGTGTTTGGGGGTGTAGATCTCGATCCGGTACTCGAACCCGTGCAGGCGCTCGGCACGGTCCCGCTTCCAGACCACGGGGTCGAAAGGTGACAGCAGGGCCCGCCCGACGATCGAGCGCGGCATCACAGCCTCGGGGTCGAGGTAGGCGGTGGCTCTCCATCCCTCCACCTCGACCTCTTCCAGCCTGCCCGTCGAGACGAGTTCGGCGATGCCCGCACGCACTTCCGGCCCGGTGAGCCGGAACTGGTCGGCGAGATCGGTGGCGGTGCCGACGCCCTGTGCCCGGGCGCCCAGCATGATCAGTTCCCGGAAGGCCTCCGCCCGGTCGGCATCGGGCTCATCGCGAACCGCTTTGGGGACGACCCGCTCGAGCAGGTCGTAGTAGATCTTGAACTGGGAGTCGCGCCGATCCACCGCGAGCTCACCGGTCATGTAGAGCCACTCGAGTGCCAAACGACCCGGTTTCCAGCCCCACCAGGACCCTCCCGAGGAGCCAGCGTTCTCGAGGTCGGACACCGACAGCGGTCCACTCGCCTCGACCGCCATCCGCACCTCCTCGACGAATCCCGGGTGCTTGGCGGAGAACTCCCGGATCTGGCGCCAGGGTTTGTCGTGCACCATCCGGTAGCGGAGCAGGCGGTGGACCCGCATCGGCATCACCGAGGCGACGTGCCCCCAGTACTCGAAGTTCTCCCTGCTGGACCACAGCCACTCATCGAGCCTGTCACGGTCATATGCGCCGAGGCGCGAGAAGAAGGGCATGTAGTGGGCCCTGGCCGCGACGTTCACCGAGTCGAGTTGAACGACCGAGTTGAGATCGAGGATGCGGCGGAAGTGACGGACGTCGATCCGTCCGGACGGTCGCGGTGATGCGAATCCCTGGGCACCCAACGCCAGTCGGGCAGCTTGGTCGGATGAGAGCCGGCGCATCGCCGGCATTCAACTACGGCGCAGGGGGTCCACCGGGGGTGCCGGCGGGCTTGCCGGGTGCCTTGTCGTGGCCGAAGGCGTTCCCACGCATGGTCTTGTAGGCCTCGGCGACCTTCTCGAGGCCGGCCTGGCCCGGGGCCAGCGTCGATGGGGAGGCCTGCGACTTGTCGGCCTTGCGTGCCTTCACCAGGGCGAGGACTTCCTTGGCATGGAGGGGACCCTTGCCTGGTTCGCCGTCGGCCTTCAGGTTCGCCTCCACCACCTCGATGGCCCGATCGAGGCCAACCGTCTTGCCTTCCTGATGCCCGCGCGCCGCC
>JBFGRR010000066.1:0-7944 GCA_041567215.1 Acidimicrobiia bacterium
AACGTGATCGTGATCGGTGCATCCAACCGTGAAGACCTGATAGATCCGGCGGTTCTCCGCCCGGGACGCCTCGACGTGAAGATCAAGATCAACCGCCCGGATCGTGAGGCGGCAAAAGAGATCTTCCACATCTATCTCGACTCCGACGTACCGCTCGACCCCGAGGAGGTGGCTGCGGCCGGCGGGGACCAGAAGGCGATGCTCGACGCGGCGATCGAGGCGACAGTTGCAGAGATGTATGCCGAGACCGAGGAGAACCAGTTCCTGGAGGTCACCTATCAGAATGGCGACCGGGAGGTGCTCTTCTTCAAGGACTTCTCGAGCGGTGCCATGATCGAGAACATCGTGAGGCGCGCCAAGAAAGAAGCCATCAAGCGCCAGATCTCCGGCGGGTCGATCGGCGTCGGCAGGGGCGACCTGCTCGCAGCTATCAAGCAGGAGTTCCGAGAGCACGAGGACCTTCCCAACACGACCAATCCCGATGACTGGGCGAAGATCTCGGGCAAGAAGGGCGAGCGCATCGTCTACGTCCGAACGCTCATCGGGGGAGACGGCGAGAGCCGGATGGTGGAAGCGGTGTCAACCGGCCAATACCTCTGATGGCCGTTCACAAGGTGGTCGGCACCGAGACCGAGTACGGGGTGACGATCCGCGGCAAGAGGGACTTCAACCCCGCCGTCGCGTCCGCACTCGTGGTCAACTCCTATCCGGGGAAGAGGGTGCGGGTCCAGTGGTCCTGGGAAGAGGAGACGCCCGGCCGCGATGCCCGCGGGTTCGGCCACGAAGGGCATGGTGTCGCCGACCCCGATTCGGCGCTGGTGAACGCCGTGCTCGGCAACGGTGCACGCCTGTACGTCGATCACGCCCACCCCGAGTACTCCACGCCAGAGTGCTACGACCCGTGGGAGGCGGCACTTCACGACAAGGCGGGAGAGACGGTGATGCGGGAGGCAGTGGCGCGTGCCCAGACCCTCTTGCCGGAAGGCCAGACCCTCAAGCTCTTCAAGAACAACACCGATGGCAAGGGCAACTCATACGGGGCGCACGAGAACTACCTGCTCGGCCGGGAGACTCCTTTCGGACAGATCATCCGCTACGCCACGACATTCATGGTCACCAGGCAGATATTCACCGGTGCCGGAAAGGTCGGAGCCGAGAACGGCCGGCCGGACACCGACTTCCAGGTGACCCAGCGGGCCGATTTCTTCGAGGAGGAGGTCGGTCTCGAGACCACCCTCAAGCGTCCGATCATCAACACGCGGGACGAGCCCCACGGGGACCCTTCCCGATATCGCAGGCTTCACGTGATCATCGGCGACGCCAACCTGTCCGAGGTCCAGACCTTCCTGAAACTCGGTGTGACCTCCCTGTTCCTCGCAGCGCTCGAGGACGGCGCTCTCCCGGATCCGATCGACCTGCGCGATCCTGTCGACGCCTGCTGGAAGGTGAGCCACGACGTCGGCTTGAACCGTTCACTCGAACTCGAGGGAGGCAGTTCGGCGACCGCCCTCGAGATCCAGTTCCGCTATCTGGAGTGGCTCGGCAAGTACGCCGAACGCGAACTCGAAGATCCCGTCTGGCAGACGGTGCTCCTCGAATGGAAGGCATTGATGGAGGATCTGGAGGCGGATCCTTCCAGCTGTTCTGACCGCCTCGACTGGGTGGCAAAACAGAGCCTCTTCTCGGCGTACGCCGAGAGGGATGGGCGGGCCCTACCCGAGTCGAAGCTACGGACTCTCGACCTCCTCTATCACGACATCGATCCCGACGCGGGTCTGTATCAGCGACTGGTTGGCGCGGGCAAGATGCGCAGGATCTTCACGGACGAGCAGGTGGAAGGCGCAGCCGTCAATCCTCCAGAGCGGACCCGGGCGTACTTCCGGGGTTCCTGCGTGTCCCGATTCCCCGACTCGCTGGTGGCAGCCAACTGGGATTCCCTGATCTTCGACACAGGCGAAGCGCATCTCAAACGCATTCCTATGATGGAACCGCTGCGAGGAACCGAAGCCGGTGTGGGTGCCCTGCTCGGGAGCGTCGGTGACGCAGCCGAGTTGATCGCAGCGCTAGGAGGTTGAGCATGTCACAGCAGGATCGCTCCCGGTCCAAGCGCGCCGGCGACGAGACCGCCGAGGAAGAGGGCGAAATCACCGCGACGGCGGACACGGAGGAGATCGACGATCTCCTCGACGAGATCGACTCGGTCTTGGAAGAGAACGCCGAGGACTTCGTCAAGAACTACGTCCAGAAGGGCGGGCAGTGAGCCCCGACTGGGCCCTGCCAATGGGTGCCCCACTTCCGGGCGCCAGCTTCGGCGACCTCCTCACATCGTTGGGACTCGCCCCCCAATGGGAGATCCCGAAGGAAGTGGCGTCGAGGCTGTCTGCGCCGGAGGGGACCACGGTCCTCGCCCTTCGATATGCCGGCGGTGTCGTCATGGCCGGAGATCGTCAGGCGACGGAGGGCCATCTCGTCGCCCATCGTTTCATCCAGAAGGTCTTCGAGGCAGATCGTCACTCGGCGGTGGCCATCGCCGGAACTGCGGGACTGGCAATCGAGATGGTCAAGCTGTTCCAGGTGGAACTCGAGCACTACGAGAAGCTGGAAGGCCGCAGGCTGAGTCTCGAGGGCAAGGCCAATTTCCTCGCACGTCTGGTCCGTGGTCAGCTTCCGATGGCGTTCCAGGGTCTGGTGGTCGTCCCGCTGTTTGCCGGATACGACGAACTGGCTGGGACCGGCCGGTTGTTCACCTTCGACGTGGTCGGTGGACGGTATGAGGAGAAGGAGTACGGCTCGACTGGATCGGGATCACGCCTCGCGAAGTCTTTTCTCCGTAACACCTACCGGCCGGATCTGGACCGCGACGGCGCAGTGCTCGCCGCGATGGGGGCTCTGGTGGCCGCCTCCGAGGAGGACACGGCTACCGGGGGACCCGACCTGCGACGGGGGATCCTCCCGACGATCGTCACCATCGAGGAGAGCGGTTTCCTCGAGGTACCGGACAGCGAGATCACCACTGCGGCACAGCAGGCGTTGGAGGCCTCGCCATGACGATGCCGTTCTACGTCGCACCCGAGCAACTGGTACGCGACAAGGCCGAATTCGCCCGCAAGGGAATCGCCCGGGGGCGTTCGATCGTGGCGCTCGAGTACGCCTCGGGGGTGCTCTTGCTTGCGGAGAACCCTTCCAGCGCGCTTCACAAGATCAGTGAGGTCTACGACCGGATCGCCTTCGCCGGGGTCGGCAAGTACAACGAGTTCGAGACCCTGCGCAAGGCGGGAATCCGCCAGGCCGACGTCATGGGGTATCTCTACAGCAGGTCGGACGTCAACGCCATGGGCCTGGCGACTGCCTTCAGCCAGACGCTCGGCCAGATATTCAGCCACGAACCCAAGCCTTTCGAAGTGGAGATCCTCATTTGCGAGGTCTCCGAGGAGGGCTCGCGGATGTTCAAGATCTCATACGACGGCACCCTCTTCGACCAACGGGACATCGCGGCCATCGGTGGCAAGTCGGATGCTCTCGAGGCCGCAGCCCGCCAGGGCTTCTCGGAGAACATGCCGCTGCCAGACGTGATCCGGTTGGGCATCGACGCGTTTCGTGCCGCCGAGGACCGCGAGTCCGAGGGGTGGGAAGCTGCGGTGCTCGAATACGGCAATGGTCGCCGGGCGTTCCGGCGTCTCGACGCGACCGAACTGGTTTAGACCCAGGGGTTGGCGGTTTGAGCGCTTAGCCTGTCCCTGATGGACCGGCGGATCTTCGGGCTCGAGAACGAGTACGGCGTCACCTGCATGCTGCAGGGTCAGCGGCGCCTGTCTCCCGACGAGGTCGCTCGCTACCTCTTCCGCAGGGTGGTGAGCTGGGGCCGGTCGTCGAACGTCTTCCTCGAGAACGGGGCCCGGCTGTATCTGGACGTCGGGAGCCATCCCGAGTACGCGACACCCGAGTGTGACCGGATCGAGGACGTGGTGGCCCACGACAAGGCCGGAGAGCGGATACTCGAGGGCCTCGTCGAGTCGGCTGAAGAGCGACTGGCCGAGGAGGGCATCCGCGGCGACATCTATCTCTTCAAGAACAACACGGACTCGGCCGGGAACAGCTACGGATGCCACGAGAACTACCTGCTTTCTCGTAACAAGGACTTCCATCGCACCGTGGATCTCTTGATCCCGTTCCTGGTCACCCGCCAGATCTTCCTGGGGGCCGGCAAGCTGATCCACACGCCGCGAGGGACCAGCTTCGCGGTGTCCCAGCGGGCAGAACACATCTGGGAGGGCGTCTCTTCGGCCACGACTCGCAGCCGTCCGATCATCAACACCCGGGACGAGCCGCACGCCGACGCCGAGCGCTATCGACGCCTCCACGTGATCGCTGGTGACTCCAACATGAGCGAGTACGCCACCTTCGCGAAGGTGGGCACCGTCCTGGCGCTTCTCGAGATGGTCGAAAAGGACGTGGTCTTCAGAGACCTGACGCTGGAAAACCCGATCCGGGCCATCCGCGAGATCTCGCACGATCCCACCTGCCGGCGCAAGGTGAAGCTGGCAAACGGTCGTGAGCTGTCGGCGCTCGACATCCAGTGGGAGTACTTCGACAGGGCGATGCGGTACTCCAGGAGCCCGGGTTTCCCCACCCAGGTACAGCGCGCCGTCGATCTCTGGGAGCACCTGCTCACCGGGTTGGAGAAGGACCCGATGTCCCTGGACCGGGAAGTCGATTGGGTCATGAAGCAGAAGCTCATCGACCGATACACGGCGAGCCGCGGCGTTCCCATGTCGGATCCGCGGGTTTCGATGCTCGACCTCGCCTATCACGACGTGAACCGGGAGCGAGGGCTCTTCTACATGATGGAGCGGCGCGGTCTCGTGGACAGAATGGTCACCGACGAGCAGATCGAGTCGGCGGTCGACTCCCCGCCCGCCACCACCAGGGCAAGGCTGCGGGGAGAGTTCATCAAGGCGGCCAAGGCGAAGAAGCGCGATTTCACGGTCGACTGGGTTCATCTCAAGCTCAACGACCAGGCCCAGAGAACCGTGCTCTGCAAGGATCCGTTCAAGGCGTACGACGAGAGAGTGGATCGGCTCATCGAGAGCCTCTGAGGGCGGACGCCGGCCCTTGGTCCGCCGCCCGGTGGGGTCCTTCCCGGGTGGTGATGCAACCCGTACAGTCGTGGCATCTTGCGAAACGTCATCGAACGGGTGATCAACCTCCTCGCCTTTCTCCTCACCACCCGACGTCCGGTGAGCGCGGACACCATCCGGACCACCGTCGCCGGGTACGGAGATCAGAGCGACGAAGCTTTCCGACGGATGTTCGAGCGCGACAAGGACCTCCTGAGGCGGTTGGGAATCCCGCTGGTGGCGACGGCCGACACCTGGGGAATCGAGCACGGCTATGTGGTCAAACCGTCGGAGTACCGGCTCCCCGACCCGGGTCTCAGCGACGATGAGCGGGCAGCACTGTGGCTGGCGGCGCAGGTCGTACGGTTGGGAGGACAACCGAGTGGAGCCGAGGCGCTCCTCAAACTCGGCGGGACCCGTCTCAAACCCGAAGCCGAGCCTCTGGGCGCCGACCTGGGAGCCGGCATCGAGACTCTGGCGGACATCTACCAGGCGGTGAGCGAGCGGAGGCTGATCACCTTCACCTACCGCGACAAGACCCGGGAGGTGCAGCCGCACGGGCTGGCTCACCGGCGCGGCCACTGGTATCTGGTGGGCGTCGAGAACGGCGAGGATCGCACCTACAGGGCAGACCGGGTCTCCGGCTTGCGGCTCGGGGATGAGCAGGGCGCTTTCGTGCGCGGCTCGCCGCGCGAGGTTCGCATCGAACCATGGGAGGCGGGTAGCGACGATCCGATCACCGCCAAGGTGTGGTTCGGCCCCGACGCCGCATGGTGGGCGGTGCGCCGGGTCGGGCCCACCGTGAAGACGCAGACCCTTCCCGATGGCGCGGTCGAGGCTTCGTTCTCCGTCACCCACGTCGATGCGTTCATCGGATGGGTTCTCACCTTCGGCGGTGACGCCGAAGTGATCGAGCCTGCGGAGGTGCGGGAGCTGCTGCTCGCTCGGGTCCGAGGCGAGGCCTGACCATGTCCGAGCGCACCGAGTCCAAACTGCGGAGGATCCTCTCCATGCTCCCATGGGTGATCGCCCACCCTGGCACCCCTGTCGCGGAGGTGTGCCGGCGCTTCGGCTATTCCGAGCGGGAGTTGCTCAGGGACCTCGATCTCGTCTTCATGTGCGGGCTCCCCGGATACGGGCCCGGTGACCTGATGGTGGCCATGGTGGACGAAGACGGCGGCGTCGTGGTCGACATGGCCGACTACTTCGATGGCGCGCCCAGGTTGACCCCGGCCGAGGCACTCGCTCTTCTCGCCTCTGCCCTGACGATTCTGTCCTCGGGGCACGGCACCCCCGAACTCGAGTCGGCGGTCCAGAAACTGGAACGCACGCTCGCTCCAGGAGAGGAGCCGGCGCTCTCGATCCAGGTCGCTCCCGAGTCGGAATTCCTCGGACTGCTTCGCTCCGCCGCCGCAGCGGGCGAGGTTGTCGACATCACCTACACGTCGTTGTCCCGGGGTGAGACGCGTGCGAGGGAGATCGAGCCGTGGACGGTGTTCACCGCACTCGGCAACTGGTACGTCTCGGCCATGTGCCGGTCTGCCGGGGAGGAGCGGGTGTTTCGCGTCGACCGGATCCGTGATGCAGCGCTCACGGGTGAACGGTTCCAACCACCGCCTGAGCCTCCCCCGGCCGAGGTCCGCTACACGCCCAACGAGGACGACGTGAGGGTGACCATCGATCTGGACGCCGGGGCCAGATGGGTAGCCGAGTACTACCCCGTCGAGGTGCTCTCGAACGGGCCCGACGGCATGCGAGTGCGGTTCTCGGCCTCCGATGCATCGGTGGCCGCAGGGCTCCTGCTTCGGCTCGGACCACACGCCGCCATCGTCGAGGGAGAGGAGGTTCGAGCTGCTCTGCAATCCCTCCGGAAGCGGATTCTCGACAGATACGAGAAACCACAGGAAACTTCCTTCAGTTGATCGGATGGCGCGCCGATAGCAGACCGTGGAAGCGGAGATGCGGAGTACGCCATGACGACGATCAAGACGACATGCAGTCGGTGCGGGGATGTGGAGCTCACGCCGAAGGATCTGGCCCTCGAACTGGATCCGAGCGAGGAGTCGGGTTCGTACCGATTCCGTTGCCCCGACTGCGGTGAGATCCAACGCCGGCCGGCCAACGCCCGGGTGATCAGCGTCTTGCTCGCCACCGGTGTCGCCTACGAGGTCATTCGTCTCGAACCGATCACCGAGGACGAGATCGACTCATTCGTCTTCGCCCTCAGCACCGAGCTCGATCCCTTCCGACTACTGGCCAACTGAGCTCGCATCCAAGACCGGCCCCGCCGGACCGGGTGTCCAGGAACCCGCTCCGACGGGGTCCGCTCGCGTCATGGGGAGCTCCGGGCCGACCTACCATTGCTTCGTGCTTCAGGGACAGGAGATCTTCATCATCCTTCTGCTGGCCCTGGTGGTGTTCGGACCCCAGAGGCTGCCGGAGATGGCGCGCAAGCTGGGGGAGTGGACCACCGAACTCCGCAAGGCCGCGCGGGAGATCCGCCAGGGCCTCGAGGCCGAGGTCGGCGAGGTCAAGGCCATCGAGAAGGAAATCGTCTCGCCGATCAAAGACGCCAAGAAGGCTCTGACGGACACGACGAAGCTGGCAGACGTCAACCCACTGAAGTGGACCGGTCCAAAGCCGCCCACCGGCCCGACCCCCGACGATGCGGCGGCCGACCTGGACGAGATCACGACCACGGGCGAGGCCGCCACCGACGAGCCGGAGTCATGAGTCCGACCGACAGCCCCAGACCGATCCTCGCCCACCTCGAGGAACTGCGATGGCGCCTCGTCCGCATGGCAGCAGGCATCGCCGTCGCGGCCGG
>JBFGRR010000067.1:0-7926 GCA_041567215.1 Acidimicrobiia bacterium
GGGGGTGTGCACCACCACCAACTGGTCGGTTCCGGCGTCGACCGTGTCTCCTTCAGCGAGCAGCAGGTCGGGCTCGAAGTCGGGTCCGGGTCGATGCCCCAACGCAGCCACCCCGAAGGCTCGCGCCAGCGGGTTCGCCAGCGGAGCGTGGTCGGAGTGGGTGTGCGTGACGATGACGCTCTGCACGGTTCGCCCGCCGACCGCCTCGACGATCGCCGCCTCATGGGAGCGGATCACCGGGCCGGGATCGAGGATCACCACCGAATCCCCACTTCCGATCAGGTAGGTGTTGGTTCCCGTTCCAGTGAACGGTCCGGGATTCGGCGCCAGGACGACATCAATGTTCATGCGGAGTCGTACCCTTCGTCACCCGGGAGGAGGAACGAGAACCCCTCCTCGGTGGCGATCACCCTCGGTTCGATCGGAGACACAGGGAGCGCCTGATCGATGGAGCGGAGAAAGCCATCGGTTTCGGAGTAGGGCTCCAGTAGACGCAACTGGGCGATGGTCGGGAGCATCAGCGGCATCGCCGACTCCTTCTTGGCCAGCGCCTCGGCAGGCTCGATCCAGGCGACCTCGGCCAGCTCGGCCACCGGGTCGACGTGTCCTCCATCGATGGCGGCCGCGAAGAACCGCGTGTCGAATCGGCGGGGAGCCTGAACAGGAGTGATCCAGTTGGCCATGTAGACGAGGCGTTCGCCGGCGAAGCGAGAGCCGGCGCCGGCAACCGCCCTGAGCAGCTCGCCGCCCTTGAGACCGACCGGCGGGTCTGCCAGTTCGGGGTCCGTCACGAAGACGCCCACCTCCTCGGCGGTTTCCCTGAGCGCAGCCGACCGCCAGGGCGCATCGGTCGAGGTGAGCCCGGTGAGGTTCGAGTCGTAGTCGACGTCTTCGAGCACTCCCCCCGGAAACGCCCAGAATCCACCGAAGGTCGCCGAATCCCTCCGCCGGCCCATCAACACCTCCAGTCCACGGCTCCCGTCTCGCAGGAGGAGGAGCGTGGCAGCGGGAATCGGAGTCACCGGATCACCATCCTGAACGCCCCGACGAACCGGACCCTGAGCAACTCCCGGAACCAGGGGATCATGAGGAGGAAGCCGGCCAGGTCGGTGATCACCCCGGGCGTGACGAGGAAGGCCGCGCCCACCAGCACCATCGCTCCGTGTGCCAGTTCGGCTCCCGGCACCTGTCCGGCGGCGAGCCGCGCCCGGAATGCTGCCCACACGCTGCGGCCCTGCCTGAATGCCAGCCGGGCACCGATGACCCCGGTCACGACGATCAGGCCCAGCGTCCAGCCGAGGCCGATCTGGTTCTCGATGGCCACCAGGACCGCCAGTTCGGCGATGGGGACGCCGACGAACAGGAGGATGCGTATCACCCGCGAACACGATACCGGTGGGTATGGGCTTTCCCTCGGGCAACCCCCAGCTCCCATCCGGCGCGCCCACCTAGTCTCAGGCATCCATGTCGATGCGGGACCTCCCCTCCGTCGACCGGCTGGTGCGGTCGCTCGAATCGGACCTGCCCCGCGCCCTACTCACGGAGGTGGCCCGCTCGTCGATCGACGAGGCGAGAGAACTGATCTCGGCAGGCACGGAGGCAGACGCAACTGCCATCGCCGCTTCCAGGGTGAGGATGCTCGAGGCCGCTCGCAAGACGCGGGTGATCAACGCAACGGGGGTCCTCCTCCACACCAACCTCGGGCGTGCCCCCATCCCCGCGGAGGCGGCCGACAAAGGCGCAGCGTCGGCGACCGGCTACGGCAACCTCGAGTTCGACCTCTCCACCGGCAAGCGGGGCTCGCGGACCGGGTATCTCAAGTCGCTCCTCGCCGCCATCACCGGAGCCGAGGCGGCGATGGTCGTCAACAACAATGCCGGAGCCCTGTTTCTCACCTTGATGGCGCTGGGAGAGGGCGGGCAGGTGCCAGTGGCACGCGGGGAACTGATCGAGATCGGTGGCTCCTACCGGCTCCCCGAGTTGATGGAGGCTTCGGGCGTGGACCTGGTGGAGGTCGGCACCACCAACCGGACCCGGGCGGCGGACTACCGCAAGGCGGCGAAGCCGGCTCTTCTGCTCAAGATCCATCCGTCCAACTACCAGGTCAGCGGTTTCACCGAGGAAGCGAGTCTCGAACAACTCGCCGAACTCGGATCCGATTTCGGCGTTCCCCTGGTCTTCGACGCCGGGAGCGGTCTCGTGGACTCGGCCTGCCCCTGGGTCAGCGGACCACCACCACCGTGGCTCTCCAACGAACCCGGGGTGTTGCAGGCTCTGCAGGCGGGCGCCGATCTGGTCATGTTCTCGGGCGACAAGCTGTTCGGAGGACCGCAGGCAGGCATCATCGTGGGACGGGCCGACCTCATCTCGAGGCTGGAGAGTCACCCGGTTGCCAGGGCGTTGAGAATCGACGGACCAACGGCCGCCGCCCTCACGGTGGTCGCAGAGTCCTACGCATCCGGCACCGCAGCAGAGCTTCCCTTCTGGCGGATGGCCCTCTGCGCAGAGGCCGACCTGAGGCAGCGTTCGACGGCGCTGCTGGAGAAGGTGGGATCCGGCGAGATCATCGAGTCGTTCTCCACTCCGGGAGCGGGGAGTGTCCCGGGTGGCCGGATACCGGGCCCGGCGGTGGCCTTCAAACATGCCGGACTTCACGAGCGCCTTCTCACCGCCGATCCACCGGTGGTGGCACGGACCGAGAAGGGCATGGTGCTGATCGACCTCCGCTCGGTGGACCCCGACGACGATCGCGCCCTGGCGACGGTCCTCGAGGCGGCATGCCGGTAGTCGGGACCGCCGGGCACGTCGACCACGGCAAGTCCACCCTGGTTCAGGCGCTGACCGGCCGCGACCCCGACCGGTGGCAGGAGGAAAAAGACCGCGGCCTGACCATCGACCTCGGATTCGCATGGACCTCGCTGCCCTCTGGTGTCGAGGTTTCGTTCGTGGACGTGCCCGGGCACGAGAAGTTCATGAAGAACATGCTGGCGGGCATCGAGGCGATCGACATCGCGGTGCTGGTCGTCGCCGCCGACGAGGGGTGGATGCCCCAGACAGAGGAGCATGCTGCCGTTCTCGATCTGCTCGGAGTGGAGCGGGCCGTCGTGGCACTCACCAAGGTCGACCGGGTGGACGCCGACCTCGCCGACCTGGCCGCTCTCGAGGTCGAGGAGAAGATCGAGGGCCTGTCCTTCGAGGGGGCACCGGTCATCGGGGTCTCGGCCGTGGACGGCCGGGGACTGGATCGACTCCTGGCGAGCCTCGACACATTGGCCGCCACCCTCCCGGAGACCGAGATCGGGAGACCGCGCCTGTGGATCGACCGGTCCTTCTCGATCACGGGGGCAGGCACGGTGGTCACCGGGACCCTGGTCGACGGCGCCATCTCGGTGGGCGACGAGGTCTCGGTCTGGCCCGGGCCTACCACGGCGAGGGTGCGCGGGATCCAGTCCCACGAGCAGAGCGTCGGGACGGCCGCCCCCAGATCGCGGGTTGCCCTCAACATCTCGGGCGAGCGCAGCGACTACGCCAGAGGTTCGATGGTGGGACTGCCCGGACAGTGGCGTCCCACCAGGCGCGCCGCCCTCGACATCCGCAGCGCCCGGTACGTGGAGCAGCTCACCAACCGGGGCGCCTATCACCTCCACACCGGAAGCGGCGTCTGGCCGGTGACCCTGCGCCTCCTCGACGAGCGCAGCGCCCTCATCGACCTGCCCGAGTCTCTCTGCCTTCGGACCGGCGACCGCTTCATCCTCCGCGAGACCGGGCGAAGGCTGGTGGTCGGCGGCGGCACGGTGCTCGACCCGCATCCACCCCAGAAGCGACGTGCTCTCCGCCTCGATGAGCTACGCGTTGCCGCGGACCCCGACCGACGCGCCGAGGTTCTTCTCGCCTCCCGGGGCATGTCCACGTTCTCGGAGCTCGAAGCCGATACGGGCGGGGGACGGCCGGGCGACGCGGTGGCTGCCGGCAGCATGCTCTTCGACCCCGGCCGCGCAACCGAGATAGGTCGCGTTCTCCTGGACACTGTGACGGCTTTCCACGCAGCCAATCCGCTGCGGGTGGGCATGCCGGTCGCAGAAGCTGCCAGCACCCTCGGGTTGGCTGTGGACGTGGTTACCGCCCTGGCCGGGCCGGAGCTGAAGGTCGAAGGGGCTGCAATCGCCCGGGTGGACCATGTCGTCCAGACCACCGAATCGCAGAGCGCACGGTGGAAGGAGGCGAGGGAGAGGTTGGAGCGGGCCGGCGCCCTCTCTGCGCCCCGCATCGCGGATCTCGATATCGACCGGGAGTTGCTTCACGCCTTGATCAGATCGGGGGAGTTGATACGGGTGTCGGCGGACTTCGTCTACCTGCCCCACCACATCGAGGAACTGGTCGGCCTGCTCAGGGAGATGAGCGCGCCATTCACCGTCTCGGAGTTCAAGGATCACGCCGGGTTGTCGCGCAAGTACGCGGTCCCTTTCCTCGAGTGGGCCGACGCCAACGGCCACACCGTCAGATCAGGAGACAGGCGCAGGTTGCGGGGCTGAGATCAGCTGGCTGCCGCCGCGATGGCGACTTTCCGGTCGGATTCCGTGAGTCCACCCCAGATCCCGAACGGCTCGCGAATCGTCAGCGCATATTCGGAGCAGGGATCCTGGGACGGGCAGATGTCGCAGATGGCCTTGGCGCGCTGCTCACGGCGCTCGCGGTCATCTTTGCGTTCGAAGGTGTTCGGTGGAAAGAAGAGGTGTGCGTGGTTCCCCCGGCAGAGGGCGTTCAACTGCCAGTCGTCCGATCCGTGCAAGGGCTCTCTCCTCCTCGGGGTCCTGGCGAAGGTAGAGCGACCTGGGAGTTCGATCCAGGGAAATTCTGGAAAATCTAGGTACTTTTTTCGCGATTTGGCTCGACGGAGAGGAACACACCATCGATTCCGACCACTCTCACGCCGTCCCCGGGCTCGATGCCCGATTCGCGGTGTCCGACCGCCTTCCAGCGGGCGCCGCCGATCTCCACCGTCCCGTCTGGGGCAACGGCGGTGACCGCCACTCCTTCACGCCCGATCAGCGACTCCCGTCCGATCGTCGGCGTGGAGAATCGGGACCGTGCAACGGTCGGCATCGCCACCAGGAACAAGAACCCGACGACGACCACCGACAGGACCACACCCGGAATGGTGGTGCCGAACTGGGGAGCGGCGTCGCCGAGGGCGAAGCCGGCGACCAGCAACAGCGAGATGGCGGCGGCATCGATGATCGGCAGCCTTCCCCTCTGGTACGACACCGACAGGAGGAAGGTGGACAGGAGGGCCAGGGCCACCGCCCACCACCTCACCGGCAACACCGCCAGGCCGTGCGCGGCCATGGCGAGACAGATCGCCGCCAGGGCGGCCGCGATGCCCGGGCCGATCGCATAGAACTCGAAGGCGGCAAGGGCCAGACCGGCCACCAGTAGGAAGAACGCCACATCCGGTCGCACGGTGAGCCCCAGCAGGGCATCGAGGGCACCCGGTTCCCGGATGACCGTCTCCAGTACGGTGACCCCTTCGGTGCCCTCCGAGGTGAACGGGCGGATCGTCCGCAGTTCGACGCCCGCCACCACCTGGCCGTCGAGGCTCTGGATCACCTGGCGGGGCGAGGCCGTCTCCCCGCCCACCAGCGAGAAGAACTGGCCCGATAACTCCTCGACGGGCACGGGGTCTTGATCCTCTCCGTCGGCCGTGCCCGCGATGGCGGGATTGGCGTGCCCGATCATGGTGCCAAGCGCGGCCAGCCTCAACGGTGCGTGCGCCAGCACGGCCAGCATCCCTCCGTACGCCACCGCGGGAGCCGGACCGAGCCAGGCGACCAGCGGCAGGGGTGGCTGCGAGACGACCTCGATCATCCTTGCCAGATCGTCTGGAGAGCCTACGAATCCGGGCGAATCGATCTGGAGGATCACCACTTCGACGTTGCCTGATCGCCGGGCCGCCTCGATTGCATCGACGACGAAATCCACCTTGCGAGCATCGACGATGCCCTCGACACGCACTATCTCGACGACACGGTCGGACTGGGCGAAAGCCGGCGAGGCCAGCACGAGCAGCAGGACGGGAACGAGGACGAGACGGCGTATCACGACGGCGGGATGTTAGGTAACGAGGGCGAGAACTCCGCATGCGGGCCTTGACTAGAGTCCCAGGACGCCATGGCCTCCATCCTCCTCATCGCAGACGACGCATGGGTCCAGAACGAAGTCGCCGCCGCCATCGACGACGTCTCCACCACGGTTCGACACGAGACAGACCCCAGGCAAGCCACGCTCACCGCGGGTGAGAACCGCTTTGACGTCATCATCGTCGACATGCAGGTGGGAAGCATGGGCGGGGTGGCCCTGATCCGTGCGTTGCGCGATGCAACCCATGCCGGAGAGGTCGAGCCGGCACCGATCGTCCTGCTCCTCGATCGCCGTGATGACGCCTTTCTGGCGAAGCGGGTTGGGGCTGCGGCCTTTGTCGTCAAGCCGTTCACCGCACAGGAACTGCGTTCTGCACTCATGGGGATCCATCCGGTCACCCAAGGCTCATGAGCCCGACCGACATCCTGCTCCTCTCGATCCTGGTCTTGTGCATCATGGGATCGGGATTCTTCTCCGGGTCCGAGACGGCGATCGTGGCGCTGCCCCGCGAACGCATGCCTCAACTCGCCCAGCAGGGCCGGCGCGGCAAGCACCTGGCCGATCTGGTCGAGAACCTGGAGGGCACCTTCGGGACGTTGCTGGTCGCCAACAACTTCGTGAACATCCTCGGCGCTTCCGTCGCCACCATCCTGGCGATCGACGCCATCGCGGCGATCTCGACCCGCCAGGTCGCCGAGACCTGGGGTCCGTGGGCCTCCACGCTGGTGATCACGGCGATCGTCCTGATCGTCGGGGAGATCACGCCGAAGACACTTGCCTCGCGCCGACCCGAGCAGTTCGGCATGTTCGTGGCGCCGACGATCTGGTGGCTGGGCCGGATCATCGCCCCGGTGTCACGGGTGTTCATCGCCCTCAGCGGCTGGATCCTCCGCTTGCTGCGGGTGGAGATGGACGCCAACCAGTCGGCCACGGAGGAAGACATCATGGCGCTGGCGATCCTCAGCGAGGCGGCCGGCGAGATCGACGCCACCGAGCGGGAGATCCTCGAGTCGCTCTTTGCGCTCGCCGACAAGCCGATCCGTGACGTGATGACGCCGCGCATCGGGGTGGTCGCCCTCGAGATGGGCTCCACCGCCGACGAGGCACGCCAGGCGGTCGCCGAATTCGGGCACTCTCGCTTCCCGGTGGTGGCGAGGGGAGGGACGCTCGACGACGTGGTGGGCATTCTCTACGCCAAGGACCTGCTGCGGAAACACTTCGAGTCGATCGACACCTTCGCCCGCGAGCCGGTCTACATACCCGAGAGCACCTCGATCCTCTCGGCGCTGCAGCGCATGCGCCGCCAGCGGGTCAGCTTCGTTCTGGTGGTGGACGAGCACGGCGGCGTGGACGGAGTGATCACCGTCAAGGACCTCATCTCGGAACTGGTCGGCGACATCCAGGACGAATACGACCCGGATGAGCCGTCGATCCACCAGCTCGGCGATCGAACCTGGATCGTCGAAGGAAGGGTGCCACCGGAAGACGTCTCCGCCCACGTGGGGGTGGAACTGCCGGACGGGCCCTACTCGTCGATCGGCGGGCTCTACCTGACCTTCGCCGGCCGGATACCCGAACCGGGCGACCACCTCACCGTCGATGGGGTGACCCTGACCGTCGTGAAGATGGACAAGCGAAGGATCGACCGTCTCCGGGTGGAGCGGAGCCCCGGAACTCGAGCCCCGGACCACGGTTAGCATTGCCGCTTCGGGACGTAGCGCAGTTTGGCAGCGCGCAGCGTTCGGGACGCTGAGGTCGCCGGTTCAAATCCGGCCGTCCCGACTCAGA
>JBFGRR010000068.1:0-7830 GCA_041567215.1 Acidimicrobiia bacterium
GCTGCACCCGGACCACCGTGCCGCCGGGTGGGCAGTCGTCGATGGCGTGGTGGCGGCGCGCGATCACCTCTTCTACCCGGAGCAACTCACCGACGGAGTCACCAAGCACCGGCCCGAGGCCATCCTCCTGTGGGTGCCGGAGGAGCCCGACTACTGGGAGGACGCCACCCCGACCTTCGACACGAAGATCGAGGCCTTGCTCTGCCACTCCAGCCAGACGCAGAGCACCATGAAGAGCGCCCTGTCGGGCGAGGAGCAGCGTGCGCAGTTCGTGGACCGGATGCGTTCCTGGTGCCGGGCCATGGGCGAACCGGCCGGCCTCGAACTCGCCGAGTCCTTCAAACTGATCAGGCCGTGAGCACCTCGATCGCCACTCTCCTCTTCGACGCCTACCAACACGCGGTGGCCGCCGTCGAGCCGGCGTCGGCGGTTGCATCGCATTTGACGGCGAACCCCCCGGCCGGTGATCGGATTCGCATCATCGCCATCGGCAAGGCTGCGCCCGCGATGTGTCGCGGCGCCGCCCAGGTGCTGGGCGGGAGACTGGTGGGCGGAGTAGCGGTCTCGGACCACGAGGAGACCGTCCCTGCCGGTATCGAACCGATGATCGGATCCCACCCGTTTCCCGACGCCGCCTCCCTTCGCGCCGGGAGGCGGATTCTGGAGGAGGCGGCGAGTTCCGACCATGACGCTCTCCTCGTGCTGGTCTCGGGAGGTGGTTCTGCCCTGGCCGAGGTTCCTGCCGGCGGATTGGGCATCGAAGATCTCGCGGCCACGCAGAAGGCGCTCATGAACGCCGGGGTGCCGATCGAGGGCTTGAACACCGTGCGCCGGCACCTGTCGATCCTGAAGCACGGAGGTGTTGCCCGGGTGGCGACCAGACCGCTGACCTCGATCCTCATCTCCGATGTCATCGACGCCCCGGCATCGGCGATCGCCTCCGGCCCCACCCTCGCAGACGCCACCACGCCCGCCGACGCGGCAGCCCTCATCAGGGACCGCGGTCTGGATGTGCCTGGGAAGGTGTTGGAGCACCTCGACACCGCACCCGTGTCGACCCCGCCCCCCGATCACGACTGGGTGACCGTGGCCGACGGCGCATCCGCCGCCAGGGCGGCAGCGTCGTTCCTGCGGGCATCCGGGGTGGAGGCCCGGGTGGTGACGACACGACTTCGGGGAGAAACCCAGGTCGAAGCACTGGCCTTCGTGGCCGCGACCGTGCGGGGAGAGGTTGCCATCGCCGCCGGGGAGACGACCGTACACGTGGCCGGCACCGGTTCCGGCGGTCGAAACCAGCATGCGGCTCTAGCGGTCGCAATCGACATCGAGGGGCGGGCGGAAACCGTCTTCGCGGCTCTGGGGACCGACGGAATCGACGGTCCGACACCGGCCGCCGGAGCGATCGTCGATGGCTCCACGGCGTCGCGGATCCGCCAGGCCGGGGTGGATCCCGGCGAGGCACTCGCACGCTGTGACTCCCACCCCGCTCTGGATGCGGCCGGCGCCCTCGTCGTCACCGGACCGACCGGTACCAACGTTGGCGACCTGTGGTTGGCCTGGCGGGGCTGACTCAGACCTCGACGGGACCGCGCCGGATCACAACAAGGCTTTCGCCGGTGGCATCGACAACCGTCGAAGCAGAACCCCCGGGGCACTGCCCTTCGACATATCCATCGACCAGGTCGCCGAACATGGCCCTTGCCTCGACGTGGTCCAACGCGGGTGGGAGGCCGCTCAAGTTGGCCGAGGTCACCGCTAGCGGCCCGGTCGACGTCAGGAGGCGGAGTGCGACCTCCGAGGCAGGCATCCGCACCCCCACGGTGAGGCCGCGGTCGCCCACCCACTCGGCGAGGGGTACCGCAGCTGCAAGCACCAGCGTCAACGCTCCGGGCCAGTGCGCCCGGGCGAGCCGCTCGGCCTCCCCTGCCAGCTCGACCAGCATCGATGCCGCATCGACCGATGGCACCAGCAGGGCGATCGGTTTGTCGGTCGGCCTTCCTTTGATGTCGTATAGGCGCTCGACCGCTGACGGGACGCTGGGGAGGGCGGCAAGCCCGTACACGGTGTCGGTGGGAAGCCCGACCACGCCACCCGCTCGCAATGTCGACACGGCGTCTTCTGTCTTCATGTTCGTCTCCCAATCACGAATCTCGGGCGGCCGGAGAGGTCGGCCGCGATTTCGACCCGATCCAGATGGTCTGCGAAGAGCCCCGCGCACGCTCCGCCCTGGGTCTCGCCCATCTCGCAGATGACCCATCCACCGGGTGCGAGCCAGTCGCCAGCGTCGCGGGCGATTCGCTCTAGGACCTCGAGCCCGGAAGGGCCCGCCACCAACGCCGAACGAGGCTCGCGCCGGACGTCGGCGGGGAGGTGTGGCCACTCCGACTCCCCCACATACGGCGGATTGGCGGTGATCAGGTCGATCTCGCCTCTGATGTCACCGGGCAAGGCAGCGAACAGATCACCCTGGTACCACTCGATCACCAACCCCAGGGCGTTGCCATTGGCCGCCGCCACGTCCAGGGCGCCGGCCGAGAGGTCGGTTCCAAGCACCCGGGCAGTGGGAACCGACCGTTTCCACGCCAGCGCAATCGCACCGGAGCCCGTGCACAGGTCGACGACCACCCCGGGAAAGGGCACCAGGCGCTGCGACAGCTCCCAGAGTTGTTCGGTCTCCGGTCGCGGTATGAGCACCCGCTCATCGACCGTCAGCTCCAGCGGGCCGAACGCGGCCGTCCCTTCCAGGTACTGAAGGGGAGCACCGTCGAGCCGCTCGGCCTCCAGGTTCCGGAAGGTCGCCTCGGGGTCGTCGGTCTCACCGGCGATGGCGGCGAGGCGACGGGCCTCGTGCCGGGGGAGGCTGGAGTTGCGAACCAAATCGTGCATAGACACCCGCTGAGTATGGCCAAACAGCTCAAGGGTCGGGCGATCGGAGCCGACACACCAACCATGAGCGCGCCCCGGATATTGGTCGCAGACGACTCCCGCGCAGTCACGTTGCTGATCGAGAGATCACTTCAGTCGATGGGGTGGGAGATCGTCACCGTCCACGACGGGATGCAGGCGCTCGTCGAGGGACTCACCGGGAAGTACGACCTCGCCTTCCTCGACCACTTCATGCCGGTGCTGCTCGGTGTGGAGATCCTGGAACGCTGGCACGAAGCCGGCCTCGATCTGCCCACGATCATCCTCTCGGGTCTCGATGACGACGACATGGCGGTCCGCTGCCTGGAACTCGGCGCAGTTGACTTCCTTCGCAAGCCCTTCAACACGAAGGAACTGCAGGTGAGGGCCAAAGTGCAGCTGGCGCGGCGGCTCTCCGCCGCCGGCTGATCAGCGCCTCACGACAGCGTACGCGACCGACTCGGCGCTCACCTCCAGCGCTCTACCTCCGGCAAACAGACGCAACAGCGTCAGCTCGACATCGCGATCCAGCCTCACGAACACCGCGGTTCCATCGAATACCCGGACGATGGGTGGATCCAACAGCGCTGGGAAGCCTGGCTGGGCCCGAAGAGCCATCAGGGCTCGCTCTTCCGCCGCGGAGGGCTCCAGCCTCAACTCACCGACGGCACGCCAGTGCGCCTCGTCGATCGCCGACACAGCGGCGGCTGCTGCCGCGTCGGCCATGCTCGACAGATCACGGCGAACCTCCAGGGCGCGCCACAGATCCAGCCCTACTCCGCCCACCGCAAGGAGCAGGAGGGACAGCCCGAGCAGCCAGAACGTGATCGAACCGTTTTCGTTCATGGCAGGGCTCGATAGAGATCGGTGAACTCGGTGTGCTCGGCATAGACGGTCAAGCCGCCAACCTCGCCCCAAGGCCCGGCCACCACGGGCACACGAGCCGAGATGCGTGCCACCACACGACCATCACGAGCCAGAGGAAGGCAGGTGGATTCGAGGTCGTACCCGAGCCGGGAGGGCGTGCCGCCACAGAGGGTGATCACCACCGATGAGGAATCCATACCGGCGTTCTCTGCCATCGCCGCCAACGACTGTGTCAATCCCCGCTCCGACCCGGAGACCGCCACCTGACGCGCCGCCACCGCGGCGGCACTCCGCACGAAGCTCCGGCTCTCCAGCCAAGGGCCAAACGAGAGCACCAAGAGCGCGGCCGGAAGCAGGATCACTGCAACGCCCAACGCGAGTTCGATCGGCGCGGCGGCTCGTTCAGATCTCGATGGAGGCACGTCCCTCCAACCGCAACGGGACATCCGGCACCAGCGGAAACCACCCGGCCAGGGTTCCTGTCGCCGAAGCGACCATCCACCCACCGTCACGACTGCAACTCCATTCGAGATCGGAAAAGAGTGGTCCGCTCAAGAGATCCCCGAGCACGCCGGTCACCCTGCTGTGGCATTCGGCAGGACCTGCGCCGGACAAAGCCCCGGCCCGAGCACCCTCGTCGAGCGCGCTTCGCAGCACACCCCTGCCGTACTGCATCACCACCAGATTGGACAGCACGACGAAGAAGACGAGGGCGAGTCCAGCAGCCACGACGTGCTGGATGGTCGCAAAGCCCCGCTCGCGACTCTCAGCCACCACCGAGCAGGGTGGTCTCGATCCAGCCCACCACGTTGAGGCCGGCAGCCTCAAGGGCACCCCAAATGGCGACCAACGCCACGATCGCAAGCGCCGCATTGCCCAGCAACTCGGCGGTGTTCAATCCTCTCTCGTCACGATGAAGGCGCCGCATCAGCTCGGCGAAACTCGACCATCTCTCGGTCAACTCCCTCTCCTTTCTCATTGCCAGCCCAATACCAGGCGTGGGAGCGGCGCTCCCACGAAGAGCAACATGACGGGCGCAAGAACGGCGATCGTCGGAACGAGCATCGCGGCCCGGCGCCGGGTGGCGATGCGGCGCAACGCCTCACGACGCGCCTCCCTCACATCTTCGGCTAGCGCCAGCAGTGCACCGGCGAGATCGACCCCCCGCTCCTCGGCGATCGCCAGTAGGGCGTAGGTCCGGGCACAGGCGGGCTCGGGCGTACCCGCCGCGACCCTCCGGAAGGCGTCACCAGCAGCCAGACCGGACCGGTGAAGCCGAAGCGCTTCGGACAGCTCGAAAACGACCGGGCCGCGCCCCCTCTCGACGATCCGTTGCACCCCCTGTATGACACCTCCGCCCGTCCGGATGCGCATGGCCAGGAGCTGGTTGACGGTGTAGATCTCGATCCTCATCCTGTCTCGGCGGTCGGCGATAGACCTCTCCAGAGCCGACTTCTGTCGGGTCGCACCAACAACGAGGCCGGCGAGGCCCACTGCGGTCGCCCGCCGGGAGTCCATGGACATCGTCAGCCCGAGCGCGACCGCACCACCGGTCCACAATGCGACCGATCGCAATTGGCTCATCCTGTATGCAGCAAGCCGATCGGCGTCGGAGTGGTGGTCGCCCCATCCGGCCTGCCGAAGGCGCTGCACAAGAGCCTCGTCCCCTCCCCGGTCGAGGACCCGTCCGATCGCCTGTGAGATCGAGCTCACCATCGGGCCATAGATCGAACCCATGGTGGACGCGGCTCTTCCTGCCCGCCGGACGTCGGATCCCAGGTACGGCCGGAGCCTCCCGCCCAGTCTGCGCGGGGGAGGTACGAGCACGGCGGCGAATGCTGCCGCGAACCATGCTGTGGCCAGTGAAGCCAGAGCGATTCCCATCATGGTCCGAACACCCTCGGCTCATCCGGCTGGCGGCTCAACCTCGAGATGAAGGCCATCCCGAGCCCGCTCATCGCTGCACCCAACCCGACCACGAGTAGGCCCGCGCTCGAGGAATAGAACTCCCGGAAGGCACCCTGGCGAGCAGTGATCGCAACCAACACCAGCCACGGAAGCGCAAACACGGCCCTGGCATTGATCCTTTGTTCGAGGGACTGGCTCTGGATCTCCTCCATCAGCCAGACATCCCTACTGGCCGCGTCGGCGAGGTCTCGCAATATCTGCGGGACTGCTGCACCGCCACGCTCATGCGCGAGGATCAAGACCTCGATCACCCGATCGCTGGCCGGGTGGGCGAGGTCGTCCTTTATCGTCTCGAGAGCCGTGGCCACGCCATGTGTGCGCCAGAGGACATGGAAGTCGCCGAACGCCTCCCGGAGCGGAGCCGGACCGGTCTTGGCGAGGGCCTCGATCGCACGGACGAGGGACATCCCCGACGAGATCGAAGCGATCAGATCCCGCAGACCGTCGGGGAGTGCTTGCTGAACCTCGGCGATGCGTTGTTGACGCCGCCGGCCGTAGTAGAAGCGTGGAGCGAGCGCGACCAGCACACCCGGGGCGATCGACACGGCCACCACGCCTGTGACGGTGAAGGTCACCAAAGCCGCAGCAGTTCCCGCGGCCACCGACACCGCCACAAACCGTGGCCGGGTGATTCGCAGCCCGGCCTGTGCGAGCCAGTCCGATCGCGGACGGCGTTCTTGTCTGATACGCCCTATCGGCACCCGCTTGAGCGCGGCAACGATCAGAGTCGCGAAGACCCCGGTCAGCATGGCCGCCGCCCACCTCATCCGTCGCCCTCCGGCGGACGCCACCTGATTCGCGAGGCGAGGCGCGGTGGAGGAAGCGCCCCGGTCCACACGAGTGGCGAATCGAGATCCTCGCGGGCGAACAGCGGTTGGGTCGTGAAGTCGTCGTGCAGCGACGGCAGGACCGCCAGGATCTCCGTCACACCGCGTTTGGTCGGAGAACCGGGCCGCCTGTCCACGTGGATCACCAGATCGATCGACGCCGCGAAGACCTTCCGAACCACGCTTTCGGGCACGTTCTCACCAGCCATCAGGGCTGCGTTGACGAGGGCTGCCAGTGCATCGTGGGCGGAGTTGGAGTGGATGGTGCAAGCGAATCCCGCCCCCGCGTTGACGGCTCGCGTCAGTTCGAAGGCTTCGGATCCGCGCACCTCCCCGACGACGATCCGATCGGGTCGCATCGCCAGGATCACCTTCACCAAATCCCGCAACGAGATCTCACCCTTGCCGTCGAGACCGGGCGGCCTCGCTTCATAGAACGACCCGTGAACGAGGGGAACGCTCAACTCACGCACCTCTTCGCAGCAACGCACACACTGTTCGGGCGGCGAAGCCGCGATGAGGGCAGCCAGGAGCGATGTCTTCCCCGCTCCAGGTGGCCCGGAAATGAGCACGCTCGAATTCGTCTCGGCGACGGCGGCTAGGAAGTCCGACGCCTGTCGGGTCAAGGCACCCAGAGCGGTCAGATGGTCGAGTGTCTCTCGTCGCAACGCATACCGCCGAATGGTGACCGACAGCTCATCGGCAACGGGCGGCGCCACGGCGGTGAGCCGCGCCGAACCCCCCAGGACCCGGGCCTGCACCAGCGGACTCGAAGCGTCGAGCCTGCGATCTGTGGCGGCCAGTAGACGTTCGACGACATGCCGGTTCTCGGCCGCGGTCGTGGGCTCGTCGAGCCCCCGTAGCCGCCCATCGGCATCGAGGAACGACACACGCTGCCCCTCGATGAACACTTCTTCCACATCGGAGCGGGCGAGCAGCGCGCTGAGTGGTCCGAACTCGGCAAGCGACCTCACGACCCGCTCGACCATCTCGGCCGGCTTGCTGAGAGGCCGGCCGACTCCCAAATGAGCGCTTCTCTGGTAATCCTCGACGGCCGTGGACACGACCTCGCGCACCCTGCCCAGGTCCAGCTCGGGATCGATCTGCTGCTCTTCGACCAGCGAGATGGCGCGAAACCGGATCTCGTCGTAGGCGTGCACCGTCATGAGAGGATCCCTGCCGCATAGGTGCCAACCCATCGATCGACGGCGCGTACGAACCTGCCCCGTCGAAGTGGGCGACCCTCCCAGGCCGCATCGACGAC
>JBFGRR010000069.1:0-7737 GCA_041567215.1 Acidimicrobiia bacterium
ACACCGTCCCAGGCAACCGTCCTCATCCCGAAGTAGGCGATCGACAGGTCCGGGTACGACGCGCCGGTGCTCAGCCCGAGGCCGTTCGGGTAGATGCCATGAAGCCAGGCGACATCCGGCCCGATCTCTATACCGGCCGGCGGGATCGTCGTGGTCTCGATGAAGCTCGTGGTGGTCGTGCTGTCGGGGACCGTGGTCGTCGTCTCGGCAGGGATGGTCGTGGTGGTTGCGGCCACGGGATCCGGTTCGCGGTCGGGGAGGCCGGCCAGCACGAGCCCACCGGCGACCACCGCCGCCAGGCCCAGAGCAGGCACCAAGGTGGCTACACGACGGCGGATGCGAACTGCGTCGAGGGCTTCCACGGGCATCCTTCGGGCTGCGGCGCGGGTGCGGTGTGCAGTCTGACGTGCGCGGTCTTCGAGTTTCACAGTTCCATCTCCAGTTGGGTGGCCAGGCGGGTGCGCGCCTGGGCGAGCGAGTTCTTGACGGTGCTCTCGGCGACTCCGAGGGTCTGGGCGACCTCCCGTACGGGGAGGTCTTCGAGGTAGTGGAGTGCGACGACCTCCCGCTGGCGCCGGGGGAGTTCCCGGACCGCCGCCCAGAAAGCCTCGTCCTCAGGCTCCAACTCGGGAAAGCCGTCGTGTGCCATCCCGAGAAGCCGGCCCAGCGCCCTGGTTTCCGCGGCCAGGCGACGGAGACCGGATCTGGCTAGGTTCAACGCCACCACCCTGACCCAACCTGCAGGCCTCTCGTAGCGGGAGACCTCGGTCCAGTTCTTGTGAGCTCGAAGGAACGCTTCCTGGGCGATGTCCTCCGAGCCGTGCCGGCTTCCCGTCATCGTGTAGACGAGTCCGATCACCTGTGCGTAGTTGGCCTGGTAGAACGCTTCGAAGCTGGGTGTGAGGCGGTGGGGCGAACGTCCTTCGCTCAATCTCGTCTCCGTCGGTTGAGGCAGCATACGGGTACAACGCTCGAGGCCCTCCGTAGGTCTATCCGGTCCGGTTTCCACCGGCTCAGCGGACTGCTTGCTTCGTTAGGGTTCGGGGGTCGCGAAGTCCCAGAGGAGAAATGGCCGAAAAGTCCGTATTCAGTGAGGCGCTGGACTACCACGAGAGGGGCCGTCCCGGGAAGACCGAGGTGGTTCCGACCAAGCCAACCCTCACCCAGGCCGATCTGTCGCTGGCCTACTCACCCGGTGTTGCGGAACCATGCCGCGAAATCGCCAAAGACCCACTCAACGCCTTCCGCTACACCAACCGGGGAAACCTCGTCGCCGTCGTCTCCAACGGAACGGCTGTTCTCGGCCTCGGCAACATCGGCGCACTGGCGGGCAAGCCGGTGATGGAGGGCAAGGGCGTCCTCTTCAAGAGGTTCGCCGACATCGACGTGTTCGACATCGAGGTGAACTCCGAAGACCCGGATGAGATCGTCAAGTTCTGCGAGCTGCTCGAACCCACTGTGGGTGGGATCAATCTCGAGGACATCAAAGCGCCGGAGTGCTTCTTCATCGAGAGGACCCTCAAGGAGAGGCTCGACATCCCGGTATTCCACGACGACCAGCACGGCACGGCGATCATCGGTGGTGCCGCGTTCCTCAATGCGCTCGAGCTGATCGGCAAGAAGATCGACGAGGTGCGGGTCGTGTTCAGCGGCGCCGGCGCTGCCGGTATCGCCACCGCCCGTTTCTTCATGGAACTGGGCGTGGATCCCGCCAATGTCCTGATGGTGGACTCACGGGGAGTGCTCCACACGGGTCGGACCGACATGAACGAATTCAAGGAGGAGTTCGTGCGGGACACCGAGGCCCGCACCCTGGCCGATGCCCTGGTCGGCGCCGACGCGTTCGTCGGATGCTCGATCGCCGGGACCGTGTCGAAGGACATGGTTCGATCGATGGCCGATTCACCGATCGTGTTCGCCCTAGCCAACCCCGATCCCGAGATCACCTACGACGATGCCAAGGATGCACGCCCCGACGCCATCGTCGCCACCGGACGGAGTGACTTCCCCAACCAGGTGAACAACGTCCTCGGCTTCCCCTTCATCTTCAGGGGGGCGCTGGATGTGCGAGCGACGGGGGTGAGCGAGGGCATGAAGGTGGCGGCGGCGCAAGCGATCGCCGAACTAGCCCGACGCCCGATCCCCGACGCGGTGTTGAAGATCTACGGGCTCGATCGGCTCACGTTCGGCCGCGAGTACCTCATTCCCAAACCGTTCGACGCCAGGGTTCTCTGGACCGTCGCGCCCGCCGTGGCGGCGGCCGCTTCGGCGGAGGGTGTCGCCCGCAATCCGATCGACGACATCTCGGCCTACGCGGACTCCCTGCGTGCCAGGGTGCAGGCCTCCTACGGCCTGCTCCAGGGCGTGACCAGCCGCGCCAAGAGCCAGCCGAAGACGGTGGTCTACCCCCACGGTGGTGACATCAGGATCATCCGTGCTGCCCGCCGTGTCCACGATGAAGGCATCGGCAGCCCGATCCTGCTCGGCGATGTCGGCCTGATGAGAGAGCTGGCCGCAGAAGTGGGGCTGCCCCTCGAGGGGATCGAGCTCCTCGACCCCGTGACCGATGGAGCCTCTCGCAAGCGTTACAGCGTACGCCTGGAGGAGCTCAGGCGGTCGAAGGGGATGTCGGCGGCAACTGCGGAGAGACAGGTGTTCGATCCCAACGTATTCGCTGCATTGATGGTCGAGCAGGGGGACGCAGACGCCCTCGTCGGCGGTTTGACCACCTTCTATCCGGAGACGATCCGCCCCGCCCTGCAGATCCTCCAGCTGCAGGAAGGCCGGACGATCGCCTCGTCCGTGTACATCGTTCTCGCCCATGGGAACCCGTACTTCTTCACGGACTGCGCCGTCAACATCGAGCCAACCGCGGGCGAGCTGAGGGAGATAGCCGAGGCCGCCGTCGAGATCGCCGGTCACTATTTCGATCGGGTTCCCCGCGTTGCTTTCCTGAGCTATTCCGATTTCGGGTCGGCCCACGGTGCGGAGCCATCCCGGGTGCGAGAGGCCGTGCAGCTGTTCCGTGATGCCAACCCGGGAGTCCAGGCCGATGGAGAGATGCAGGCAGACACCGCCGTGGTTGGGGAACTGCTACGGCACAGGAGGCCACACGGGCTGTTGGATGCGTCCGCGAACATCCTCGTGTTTCCGACCCTCGCGGCGGGAAACGCCTCGTACAAGCTGCTCAACCGGCTGGGTGGGGCCGAGGTGATCGGACCCATCCTCACCGGCCTCTCCAAACCGGTGCACGTCCTGCAGCGCGATGCCGAGGTCGGTGACATCGTCAACCTGACGGCGATCGCCGTTGCCGACGCCCAACGTATGGGCTGACAGCCTCAACTTCGGCCGTCACGGGCCGATGAATAGCCGTGACCGAAATGGCCTCCGTTCAGGCTCGGGATGTTCTGCGTCGGAAGGGCTCCATTCTCAGGATGGTGCTCTACTTCACCTTCGTCCCCGTCTTCCTCGTCAGGGGCATCATCTTCGGACGAATCGGCTCCTTTGCGATGGTGGCCGTTCTGCTGGGGCTGGGGACGTGGTTTGCGCTCAGGCTGCGAAAAGTGGATCGAGGCTCGATCGTCGGGCCGATGCTCGCCGACATGGTCGTCATTTTCCTGGGTTCTTGGGAAGGCCAGCTCGCCCCGTACTCCGCCGTTCCCTTCATCGCAGCGCTGCTGGTCTCGGCGTTCACGCTGGCTCCTGCCAGGGATGCCAACCGTCTTCTCGTGCCTGCGGGCCTCATCTGGCTGGCGCTCTCCATCCGGAGGACGTTCGATTACGGACTTTCCCCAACCACGGCGATCGAGACGCTCGTGTCGGCCCTCGGGATGCTGGCGATCTTCCGGTACCTGCCCGTAGCGGCGGCGGGGATCGCTGCGGCCATGGAGGAGAAGGATCAGCGACTGCAGGCGTCGGCGGCCAACGCGAAGATGCAGCACCGCTTCACGTCCATGGTGAGCCATGAGCTCCGCTCACCTCTCACGGCGATCACAGGGTTCGCAGAGGTCCTCCTCGATCCCGAGGTGGAGTTGAGGGAGGAGGACCGCCACGAGTTCCTGTCGATGATCCATGGTCAGTCGGTGGAGATGGACCGCCTGCTGGAGGACATCCTGGTGGCGCTCCGCCTCGACGCCGGCAAGCTCGCCTTCGAGTCGGCGGTCATACCGGTGAGCAAGAAAGTCAAGGAAGTGATCGCGGCGCTCCCCGACGCCAGGGGGAAGCTCATCACCAGCGAAGTGCCGGTGGGTCTGGTCGCTCTCGGGGATCCGCTTCGTGTGGGCCAGGTTCTCCGCAACCTGATCGGAAACGCTGCGAAACACGGGGGGCCCCACATCAAGGTCTCGGGGATGCGTGTGGACGGGCGGGTTCGACTCCTGGTGGAGGACGACGGGCCCGGGCTGTCACCCGATGTCGTCGAGAAGCTGTTCGGCGACTTCGAGCAGGGGAGCGGGGAGTCGCGCAATCTCGGTTTCGGTCTCGGCCTGGGAATCGCCAGGCGCCTGGCGGTGGGCATGAATGGGGATCTCTATTACGAGATCCCCGAGAAGGGAGCCCGGTTCTGCCTGGACCTGCCCGCGGCGTGAGGTGTTGGGTTATGGGTTTTGGGTTCTGAGTTCTGGGTTATGGGTTCTGAGTTCCTTGAACCAACAACCGACAACTCACAACTTCCTCGCGGAGGCGGACAGGAATCGAACCTGCCGGGGGCCTTTCGACCCCCCAACGGTTTTGAAGACCGCGGAGCCCACCAGGCGCTCGGTCGCCTCCGCCGCCGAGGCTAGTGGCCGGTCTCGGTAAGCTCCCATCCGTGATCGAAGGTGATTTCGGGGGGACGATCAAGGCCAGTCGCGAGCGGCTCGGCCTCTCCCAATCGCGGGTTGCGGAACTGGTGGGGCGGACCCAGGCAACCGTGAGATCCTGGGAGCACGGCAGGACCGCGCCCACCGATGCCGGCACCATCAAGTCGCTCGCAGCCATCCTGGCGCTCGATGAGGAGGACATGTTCCGGGCCGCCGGGTTGGAGCCGCCGGCGCCGCGTTCTCAGCTCACCATGGAGCAGATCCTCTCCGAGATCGCGCCGGCCAATCTGCCACCGGTGGTTTCCAGAGCGCCCGCACCCCAGCCCGAACGTGGGCCAGAAGCCACCCCGGCGCCATTGCCGATCGAGATCGAAGAACCGACGCTCGCTCAGCCGGTCGGCAGGGGGAGGCATCAGCGGACGGAAGCCGTGCCGGTTCCGCAACCGAGGCTGTCGGTGTTGCCCCCCGACCAGCCTCAGGAGCTGTCTTACACCGAAGACCCCTCCCAGCGGGTCCTGTACCGGTTCAGGGCACTGGCGACCGCCATCGGGGTGGTGCTCACCGCCGTCCTGTTCCTCTGGGCGTACCAGGGGGCAGCCGAAGCTTTCACCATCATGTGGGACATCCTCACCGAGAACCTATGAGAGTCGTCCTCCACCATCGTCACCCGCGAGGTGTGGACGATGCCCTGGAAGGGATCCCCGGGATGAGGCTGATCAGGACCACCGATGACGATGCAATAGTGGAGGCGCTCGGCCATGCCGAGGTGTTCGTGTCCTTTCACTGGAACCCCCGTTTCCTCACCGACTCCCTCAAGTGGATCCAGTCGGTGTCTGCGGGAGTAGACCAGTTCCCACTGGAGACCCTCTCGGAGAGGAGAGTGGTGCTGACGTCGGCGCGCGGCGTTCACGGCCCGCAGGTGGCAGAGCACGCCTTCGCGCTCCTGCTGGCGATGACCCGGGGAGTGGGCATCTCGATGCGCGATGCAGCCACCGAGACGTGGAAGGCGCGGACGGGTGAGGAACTCTCGGGCAAGACCATCGGCATCCTCGGCCTCGGCACGATCGGCGAGGAGATCGGACGGAGGGCGGCGGCCTGGGGAATGCGGGTGATCGGGACCAAGAGGGATCCGTCGGATTACTCCGGGGTCGCCAGAGACGTCTTCGGCCCCGATGCGACCACCGAGGTCTTCCGGCTTGCCGATGTGGTGGTTTCGGTTCTGCCCGACACACCCGAAACCCGGGGGGTCATCGGTGCCGAACAGCTGGAGGCGCTGGGCGCGGGTTGGTTCGTCAACGTGGGCAGGGGTTCGGCGGTGGACGAGAACGCTCTGGTCGCCGCGCTCGACGCCGGCCTGCGAGGAGCAGGCCTCGACGTGTTCGCGGAGGAGCCGCTTCCGCCAGGCTCGCTGCTCTGGCACCACCCTCGCGTAGTGATGACCCCTCACACGGCCGGCCTGTCGCCCGAATACGGTCCCCGGCTGGCCCGGATCTTCGAAGCGAATCTGGCCGCATTCCAGGGCGACGGCGCCTGGGTCAACCGCGTCGTCTAGCTGACGATGGCCCTCACCAGCAGGGACACCGAGGCAAACATGGACACGATCAGGATGGCCCGTCGGATGTTCTTGCCTTCGACCAACGAGGTGAACCTGGAGCTGAGCAGGAAACCTGCCAGAGCAGGGACTATCAGCAGGCCAACGACGCGATAGTCGTCGGTGACGACGGCGCCGGTCGCATAGAGGGATGAGAGGTTGATGGCGAGGCCGATCGCGAAGATCGCTCCCAGGCTCGACCGGATCACACCTCCAGAGGCATTGCGGTAGAGGAGCGCCATCGGGGGACCGCCGATGGCCGAGGTCGTGCCCGAGAAGCCGGAGGCGAACCCGGCGATCACCCGGTTGGGTCTGTTCAGACGGATCGTCCAGCCACTGGCGATCGCTCCGACGGCCAGGATGACGATGCCTGCGATCACGAAGTCGAGTACTCGCTCCGGCAGCAAGGTGAGTGTCCACGCACCCAGCAACGCGCCGGGGACCCGTCCGGCGACGATCCATCCCAATCCTTGGAGGTCGAGGTTGTAGCGCTCCCGCCAGGCAGCCGCGAGCGTGAGCGGAGCCGCGAGGAAGAGTTGCGGGATCGGGGTGAACGCGGGATCGAGGAGGGTGAGTATGGGCACCGAGAGGATGGCGAACCCGAAGCCCACCGTTCCCTGAAACACGGCCGCAGCGAAGGTCACGATCCAGGCGACGACCATCTCGAACGGAGTGAACACGAGGGGTGAGGAAAGCAGCGTGGGGCCCTGGAGAGAAAATGCCTTCCGATATCGCGCTCGTGATGGCAGAATCCCCTCACCAGAGAAAGGAGGTGGTCCTGCTTGGTTGAAAGTTTTGGGACTCTGGAGGTGGCCGAGCGCTGAGCGGCGCTCCGCCAACGAGGCGCTGCTCCTCCACCGGAGACAGGTAGCGACTCCAACTCGGACCACCGTCCTCTGGGATCTGCGGAGTTGGTCCCACCGCAGCAGCCAAATCGGCTGAAGCTCGTCCCTAAGGAATGATTGTTCGGGCCCCGCATGTGCGGGGCCCGAACGCGTCGGCAACAATGCCTCGCATGGGATTCCGAACCAAACAGATCCACGCCGGAGTCGAACCCGATCCGCTCACCGGAGCGATCCTCACTCCGATCCATCAGTCCACCACGTTCGTCCAGTCTTCCGTGGACGAATACATGTCGAAGGGCTTTTCGTATTCACGGGCCGGCAACCCGACCGTGGCGGCTTTCGAACGGCGCATTGCCGCGCTCGAAGGCGGTCCCCGGGCCACGGCCTACGGCACGGGAATGGCGGCGACGACATCGGTCATGCTGGCGATGCTCGATGCCGGAACCCACGCCATCGTCTCGGACGTCGTGTACGGAGGCACCCATCGTTTCGCAACCAGGGT
>JBFGRR010000070.1:0-7723 GCA_041567215.1 Acidimicrobiia bacterium
GAGGCACGCACCCTCGCGCTGGCGGTAGGCGACGAGGACGAACGCCACATGCTCCTCGCCGACCTCGAATTGATGGGGCTCTAGGGGACCAGGGCAGCGGCGAGGAAACGCTGCAATCGCTCCCAGGCGAGTTCAGAAGCCATCGGGTGATACTCGGGCCTGTCCGCTTCGAAGAACCAGTGCCGGGTTCCCGGGTAGCGGTGAACCTCCACCGCCAGCCCTTCCAGCCCGATGGTCGCCTCCATCAAGGCGGCCTCCTCGGTGTCGAGAAGGGCATCCTCCTCGGCGTAATGGAACTGATAGGACGCCGTGGCCCCAGCGAAGTCGATCGACTGCGCCCCATAGAACCCGGAGACCGCAGCCACGATCGACGGCTGGCGAACCGAGGCCCACAGGCCCAGGGATGCGCCCATCGAGAGGCCCACCACACCGACACGAGGGCTCGACGCTCTCTCGCTCAGGAGGTTCAGGGAGCTCAGGGTGAGATGGGCGAGACGGTTGGCGTCGGCATCGGCGAGATGGCTCTCCGCAGCGGCGGGTTCGCCGAAGGTGGCACCGCCGTTCAAATCGGGTGCCAGCACGGTGTAACCGTCGTCGGCCAGGCGATCCGCGAGACGGCGCATCTCCCAGGTGAGGCCCCACCACGAGTGAAGCAGGAGCACCCCCGGGCCCGGCCCCGACTCAGGTGAGATGAAATAGGCGGCCTCAGACACGGGTGGGGAGGCTAATGCCGCACCGGTACTCTGCCGCCGTGACGGAACGAGCTGGTCTCTGGTATGCCCTTGCGGCCGCGTTCCTTTTCGGGGTGTCCGGCGTGGTGGCCGCCGACGCCTTCGAGTCGATCGAACCGATCCGGGTTGCTCAGATCCGCTCCGTGATAGCGGCTCTGGTGCTCGGGGCCATCGCCTACCGGCGGCGGCGGACGGTCCACGGTGGGCGACTCCCCGAGCTCTTTGCCTTCGGTGCGCTGCTGGCGGCGGTGACCATCACCTACTACGTCGCCATAGACCGGATCGGCGTCGGGCCCGGCGTCACCCTCCAGTTCCTCGGCCCGGCGATGGTTCTGGTGTGGATGCGGGTGGTACAGCGACGCAGCATCGCCACTTCGGCCTGGATCGCCGCCGGCGTCGCTGCGGCTGGGGTCGCTTTGGTGACCCGGGCGTGGGATCTCGACTCCCTCGATCCCGTGGGGGTTCTGGCCGGGATCGGGGCGGCAGCCAGCTTCGCCGGCTACCTGCTGGTCGGCGAGCGGCTCGGGAAGTCTCTACCCGGGCTCTCGATTGCGGCCTACGGGTTCGCCTTCTCGGCCCTGATCTGGGTCGTGGCGGTTCCGATCGACATCCCCGATGTCCCGGGTGTGGTGTGGGGCCAGATCCTCTGGATCGCCCTGGCCGGGACGGCCCTCCCGTTCCTGCTGGAGATCGCCGCAGTGCGGCGCGCCGATCCGGGGAGGGTCGGTGTGGTCGCCACCGGCGAGCCGGTGATCGCCACGGCCACGGCCTGGGTGGTGCTGGGTCAGGCGCTGACCCCGGCCCAGGTGGTGGGGGCGTCGCTGGTGGTGGCCGGCGTCGCCTCGATCCAGCTGGTCACCAACTCCGTCGCGCCGGACCTGCCGCCGTCAGCCGTCTGAGTTCCACACCATCGGGATGTGATCCGGCCCGAGCAGCCGGGCCCGTCTCACCACCACCTCGGCGAAGACCAGATCTGGGTTGTCACGGGACTTGAAGAAGCCGGCCAGGTCATAAGGGAGGATCCCCGCGTCCCAGATCCGGTGCCGCTCGCTCTCGCCCTCGTGCGGAACGGCAGTTCCCCAGGCTGCGACCTCGCCCGGCCCGCTGCCGGTTCCCACCGGCCAATGGAGTGCCACCTCGGGATTCACCAACAGGTTGCGCCACTTCTTGGACGACGCCCGGGTCGCAAACCAGACCGCGCCGTGTGTGAAGCCCGGGGCGACCGGAGCGACATGGGGCCGTCCCTGCCGATCGGCGGTGCCGAGGTAGGCGATCCAGCTGATCTCGGCGGCCGCCTCCGTGAAACGATCCCAATCCATGGCCGACCACCATAGGAGAGGGCATACACTCGCCGGGTGAGCCAGGCCGTCGCCCCACTCAAGATCCGGGAATTCCGATCGCTCTGGATCGTCTCGATCTTCTCGAACGTCGGCTCTTTCCTCCAGTCGGTGGCCGGTGCATGGTTGATGCTCGAACTCACCGGTTCTGCCACCTGGGTCGGCCTGATGGTGGCCTCGAGCACCCTTCCCCTGCTCTTCCTGGCGCTGGCGGCCGGCGCTATCGCCGACCTCGTCGAGCGTTCGAAGGTCCTCCTGGGGAGCCAGGTGCTCATGGGCGGGTCGGCGGCCGCAATGGCGATCGTCGCTTTCCTGGACCGGATGACTCCCGGAGTCCTCCTCTCGCTCGGACTGGCGCTCGGAGTGGGGGTGGCGTTCAACCTTCCGGCCTGGCAGGCGATGGTCCCCGATCTCGTGCCCAGGGGAATGGTCGCTTCGGCAGTCGCTCTCAACTCGGTGGCGTTCAACACCGCCCGCGCAGTGGGGCCGGCGCTCGGCGGTGCGATTGTCGCCACCGCGGGACCCGGGACGGCATTCGCTCTCAACGCCGCCTCCTATGTCTTGGTGATCGCAGTGATCGCCAGGATCAGGCGCAAGCTCAGGACGGCCGACCCGCAGGCGACCTCGATGTCCAACGCCATCGCACTGGGCATCCGCTTTGCCCGCTTCACACGGCCGTTCAGGATGCTCCTCCTGCTTGCGGCGATGTTCGCCATCACGTCATCGGTCGTGCAGGCCGTCCTTCCCAGCCGGACCGAGGAACTGGGCGGATCGGCGGGCACGTACGGCGTGCTGCTGGGCGCCATGGGCTTCGGCGCCCTGATCGCCGCGTTCACCCGCCACGGCGTCGTCTCCCGCCTCGGGGAGCGCTCCGTGCCCACGACGATCCTGCTGTTCGGTCTGTCGGGCATCTGGCTCGGCATCGCACCGACCACTGCGGTGGCGATCCCGGCGCTGGTGCTGGCCGGCGCGTGCTGGGTGTGGACCCTCACCACGACCAACGCAACCGCGCAACTGATGTCGCCCGAGTGGCTGAGGGGCCGAACCATGAGCCTCTACACCCTCTCGTTCGTCGGGGTGGTTCCCCTCGGTTCGATACTCGCCGGCGCTCTCGCCGATCAACTGGGTGCCGGGCGGGCGACGGTGCTGCTCTCCATACTCACGGTGCTGCTGGGCCTGGCCGGCCCCCGCCTCCGGCTTCCGGCCCTCGGCGAGGTCGTCACTCCCGAGTTCTCCGAGGATCGCACCATGCCACCACACGTGGACACCGAGGGCGGTCCGGTGATGATCATCAACACCTGGGAGATCGACATCGCCGAACTCGACGAGTTCCTAGAGGTGATGAACGAGATGCGCCGGGTGAGGCTCACCACCGGCGCCTACCGCTGGAGGCTCTACCGCAATGCCGAGGACCCCCACCGGGTAAGCGAGATCTTTCTGTGCATCTCGTGGGAGGAGCACCTGTCCCAACACCGGCGAATCGATGACGCCTCCGCCGAGATCATCAGGCGGGCCCGCTCATATGGGACCGGCGAGAGCCCGGTCACGCGGCATCTGGTCGCCATCGACGTCGAGCACCCCGAGGATTGGGAGCCGCTCCTGGCTGCCCACCAGGAGTTCCACCAGGTGGACGGTTCGATCCCGCTGAATCGATGACATCGCAACTCATGCCGCCTTCGCGGTGTTCTACAGGGTGATGGACGATCTCACCGCCCGCCTGGCCACCGACCTCGACTCCGCCTTCCCCGACTTCGTCCGCGCCTTCCAGCGCGACCTCTACTCGGGGTTGCGCCGGATTTCGGGGCCCGACGCAGAGGATTTGACCCAGGAGACGTTCATCCGCGCCTACCGGGCCCTCGAGGGCTACGACGCCGGTCGGATCAGGGATCTGCGGCTTTCGGGTTGGATCTGGACCATCGCCTTGAACCTGGGGCGCAACCACGCCCGCAGCCGGGCTCGACGGCCCACGGTGGCGCTGAGCGTCGAACCCGAGCACACCGACCCGGACCCCGCCGACGAGGCCTCCTGGAACCGACGGATCGCCGCCCTCAGCCCGCGCCAGCGAAAGGCGGTAGTGCTTCGCCATGTGGTCGGACTGGGATATGCCGAGATAGCCGAGGCGCTCGGCAGCCCGGAGGGCACGGTGAAAGCCGACGTCCACCGAGGGCTCGAGCGCCTCAGGGCGATCATCGAAGAGGAGACGAGATGAACATCGAGAAGGAACTCGCCATGCTCGCTGCCGAGGCTCCCGGCCACACCGAGCAGACGGTGCTGTTGGGGGTGGGTCTGGTTGACGGTTTTTCCCTCTTCGACAGCCCGATCGGTCAGGTGATGGTGTCCTTCAACCCGACCGGGGTCTCCTCGGTGGACCTCGCCTCCGACGGCTTCGAGACCAGGTTCGCTGAGCGTTTCGGGAGGAGGTTGGTGGAGGCCGAGGCACCAAGGGCCTGGAAGGACGGCATCGAGCGGGCACTCGAGGCCGGTACGCCGCGACGGCTCCCCGTCGACTTCCGATCGGTGTCGGCGTTCCAGCGTTCGGTGCTCGAGCAGGCCGCCGCCATCCCCCGAGGCCAGGTGCGTCCGTACGCCTGGCTGGCGGGTCGAGTGGGGCGCCCGGGCGCCACCAGAGCGGTCGGATCGACCATGGCCCGCAATCCGGTCCCGCTGATCGTCCCCTGCCACCGGGTGGTGCGTGCCGACGGCACCATCGGCGCCTATTCGCTGGGCGGTCCGCAAAACAAGCTCGCCTTGCTCGAGGCGGAGGGGGCGCAGCCCCGCGCTCTCGAAGAGCTGGCGGCCCGCGGAATCCGCTATCTCGGGTCGGACACGACCCGTGTCTTCTGTTTCCCGACGTGCCGCCACGCCCGGCGCATCGGCGCGGTGCATCTGGCCGAGTTCCGCTCCGCCTCCGAGGCAGCCGCCTCCGGCTTTCGACCGTGCTCGGTGTGCAAGCCGGAAACCTCCTGACCATCCCAAGCGTCGAAGGGTCATGAGAGCCTCATTCATCGGCCTCCTGCTCATGGCCGCGGCCTGCGCTGCCGGTTCCGTCGACTCCGTGCCGGTGGACGGCCGCTCGGAAGGTTGCGGGGACGCTTTCCTGTACCGGATCTCCGCCGACAACGGGACGGTGTTGGTGCTGCGCTGGGACGGAGCCGCCACCGGCACCTGGGAGCTGAACGACACCTCCAAGACCATGATCGGCCGGGTGGGCGACGAGGGTATCGACGTGTCGATGGAGGTGGGCCAAAACCTCGGCCAGCTGGTCTGCAACGACGTCGTCGAAAAGGAGCCGGTGGTGGAGCGCGTCTACGCGGGAATCTCCGGCTCGGTCGAGTTGACCCTGACCTCCGTCGAGGGCGCCGACCCTTCATTCCCGACCGCCGAGGCGTTTATCACCGACCTGGTGCTCCGGGGCGAGGATGGAACCGTGATCGAGGTGGACGAGGTGGTCTTCGGTCCCGCGCCCGTGGGCTGGTACGCCGGCTAGACCAGCCAGCCGACCACCCACAGCACGGTCATCCCGGCAGCGAACGTCCAGATGAAGTTGCGGGTGCGCCACGCCACGACGACCGCCACCAGAGTGGCCGAGACCTCGGCTGCGTTGGTCACATAGGCCTCAACGCCGTCGGTGAGGAGCAACGAGGTCGCCAGACCGGCGAGGACGGCGGGACCGATGTTGGCGAGGAACCGCTCCACCGTCAGCGGCAGACGTCGATCGCCGATCGCCAGGATGAAGGAGCTGCGAGCCGCATAGGTGTCGATTCCGGCCAGGACGAAAACGACCAGGGCCGTCATGGCTTGGCCCGCTCCATCATCGTCCCGGCCAGGGCGCCGACCACTCCGCCGATCAACATCCCGGTCCGGTTGGGAAGCCCGGAGAAGACGGCGGTGACGACCACTGCCGTCATTGCGGCCACGACGAGCGGCCTGCGCACCAGGGTGGGAACGACCAGGCCGATGAACAGCACGGGAATGGCGAATTCGAGTCGCAGACCGTCGGGGATGACCGGGCCGAGAAAGATGCCCGCCGCAACCGTGATCTGCCAGAGCACCCACGCGAAGACCCCGGAGCCCAGGTAGTAGGCGCGCCACTCGGCCGGGGCGTCCTCCCTCACCGTGGACAGCGCAAAGACCTGGTCGATCAACAGGTAGGGACCAAGCCTTCGAAACCAGGCGGGATGGCCGCGGAACTTGGGAACGAGCGCCGCCGAATACATGACGTGGCGGGCGTTGACGACGAGTGCGGCGAGAAGAGCCGCAGACGCCGGTGCGCCCGTGCCGAGAAGCGTGACGGCGGCCAGTTGGGCCGCGCCACCGAATATCAGAGACGAACTGAGCCACCCCGCCAGGTCGGGCACGGCGGTCTCGGCGATGGCCACACCGAGAACCAGCCCGAACGGGATCGCCGCCACGAAGAGCGGGATCGTGTGTTGAACGCCCTGAAGCGCGGCCCGCCGGACACTGGACATCCGAGGGAGTCAAACAGGTCGCCCGCCGAACGCGGCAACCCCGGTTCGGCCTCCGCCGGCCCGTGCGAGAATGACCACATGACGCGGATCATCGCCGTCGCCAACCAGAAGGGTGGAGTCGCCAAGACAACCACGGTCCACGCCCTCGCCGCCGCGCTGGTGGAGCGGCATCGCACGGTGCTGGCCGTCGACCTCGACCCCCAGGCCAGTCTCTCGTTCGCACTGGGCGTGGAGGACGACCCCGAGCCCTCCATGCACGACGTGATGATGGGGCGAGCCGGAATCGACGAGATCCTCTATGAGTCCTTCGGCATCGACCTCGCCCCGTCGACGATCGACCTGGCCGGCTCGGAGGTACACCTGCTCACCCGCACCGGCCGGGAGTTCGTCCTGCAGCGGGCGCTCCGCCAGGTCGGCGATCGTTACGACTACGTGTTCATCGACTGTCCACCGAGCCTGGGCATCCTCACCATCAACGCACTCACCGCTGCAGGCGAGGTGCTGGTGCCACTCCAGGCCGAACTGCTCACCCGTCGCGGACTCGGCCAGTTGCTCGAGACCGTCGATGACGTGCGGGCCTACACCAACCCCGACCTGCAGGTGAGCGGCGCAGTGATCACCATGTGGGACTCCAGAACGAGACTCGGGCGCGAAGTGATAGACGCCATCAAGAACTTCGAGAGGATCGAGCTGCTCGAGCCTTTCATCCCCAAGTCGGTGAAGGTTGCCGAAGCTCCGGGCCGGGGAAGGTCGATACTCGACCACGCCAGGACCTCCCCACCCGCCGTCGCCTACCGGGGTCTGGCCGAGGCGCTGGACGAACGGTCATGAGGGAAGACCCGACCGGAACGCGCGCTCTGTTCTCTTCCCTGGCGCACTCGAGACCCAATGCCAATGGCAAGAGAGCGCTCTTCTCCGACCGCTGGACCCTGGGGACGCCGATCTCCGCCGAGTGCTCGACCTGCGGGCGGGTCACGGAGGTCGAGATCGGAGAGGCGTTGAGGCGATTCCTTCGCTTCGGGCTCGTCGTCCCGACCCGGGACTCCCCCGTCCGAATGCGCTGTCCCGCCTGCGGACGACGGAGCTGGGTCAAGCTGAGACCCTCCTGATTCCTACACTCCATCGGCGATGGACAGACGAGACATCGAGAACCGATCGTTCAGCAAGGAAGAAGTCGGCGAGCTCA
>JBFGRR010000071.1:0-7703 GCA_041567215.1 Acidimicrobiia bacterium
CCTTCCGCCATGAACGCCTGCTTCGCGTAGAGGATCGTGTCGTGTTTCAACTCTGCATACGACCCGAGTCCGGTCTGAAGGTCTTTGATCGCCCAGGCCGGGGATCTCATGAACGGCGGGAACGCCGGTCCCTTCTCGACCCAAACGGCCTCCAGGACGGACAACCAGGCGTCGTAGACGGTGCCGCCCCAACTGCTCGGCTCCCGTTCGGCGACCTGCCGTCGCAGCCGCTCGACGGCCTGGGCGTATCCGGCGAACTCGTGCTCTCCCGCCTCGTCCTGGACCCGGGCGGCGAGGTCGGACCCGAACACCGATGCGACGTCCAGCGAGGAGACGTAGACCCTCCGCCGGAGCTGCGTGCCGACGTTCGGGAAGCCCAGCTGATCGAGGATGAAGGAATCGAGGACAGCGCGGGTGCTCATGACCCTCACCGTCGCGGCCTCCGGGTCGATCGACACATCTCGGCTAGCCACGAGCGCAGCCGAGATGTCGCCGACCGCCTCGTCCGTGAGGAGCGTCGGGTCGTCGAGCCAACCGGGAACCACTCCCTGAGCCGCTGCTGCTGCTTCCACGACCGTGAAGTCATCGGCGGCGCCGACCAGGAAGGAGGTCGGCTCGTAGATCTGTGTCCACAGATCCAACAGTTGGGCATCGCGGATGATGGGGCGACCCGTCAGCAGAGCCCTGCGCAACGGTTCGTGAGGATCCGACTGCGACACGAGGGAGAAGCCCGTTTGACCCAGCAGGGACATGGACACGAAGTAGCGCTCGAGGTCGGCGTTGCGGGTGTAGTGACCGCGCGGCGTGAACAGGCTGTAGTCCACGCAGCCGGCGATCGACACCTGAGGCATGCACTCGGACAAAGACGAGGCGATCGGCGACACGTCGATCCCGGCGTGCTCGCGGGCGAGTTCGATCTCCCTCTGGGCGAGGGGTCCCACCGTTCCCACGTCTAGACCGGCCAGCACCGCGGCAGCCTCGTAGAACTGCATCGCCCTGGAAGCAGCATCGGCCAGCGTGGTGCCGCTCAGCTCTGTGTCTTGGGCGCGGGATCTCTCCAGACCGCCGACGAGCAGTCCTTCCAACGCAGGCAACAGCCGTTGCTGCTCGGTCTCCCGGAGGACCTTGGCGAACACGAGGTGCCAGAAGTGAAGTGCCGTGTCGGTGGTCACGAACTGCGGCCGCCCGTCGTAGGAAGCCCATTCGTAGATCGTGTGGAACTGCTCGAAGCCGACCGGCTGAACGACCATCCCGTCTGCAAGGAGCCGCTCCTCACCGTCGGGAAGCCACGTGAGTGCATCTCTCACGCTCTCCACCATGACGACACCGTCCATGCTCTCCGGCCACGCCGGTCCCGCGAATCGGTCTTCGTCGTCGGGCCGTATCAGGTGGACGAAGCGGTACTGGGCGTCGAACGCAGGCAGATCTCGTGGGGTGCCCACGGGCCAGCGGCGTTCATCGACGCCCGCCGTCGGAGAGGTGGTCGCCGGAACAACGCCAGTCGTGCTTCCGGGCAGCGTCGTGGCCACCGGCGTGGACCCGGTCGGCGCACTCACGCAGGAAGCGGTCAAGGCAACCAACAACACCAGAACCCATCGCAATTGAGGCCTCCGGATCTCTCGCACGGAGTATTCACCGCAGGGCCACGAGTGGATAGAGGAGAATTCTCTCAATTCGGCCTGCCGACCAGATCGGTGCGGCCATCTCCATCCACATCCATGCAACCCGCCGTTCGGAATCCGGGCAGCAGCGGTGAAGCGACGAACCCGAAGTCCCTCCACTGCCATGCCGAGATGCCATCGGGGCGCACGACTCCGACCGTCGAACCACACACCAACAGGCCCTCGATCGGGTACGGGACCGAGCCTGCCACCCACACTTTTCGAAAACCGTCGGGGCGGAACACGCCCAGATGTGTCGTTTCGCCCTCGGCATCGATCCACGGGTGTTCCGACCAGAGCTGGTTGACCGGGTTGGGGATGAATGGACGGGTGAAGGCGACGACTAACTCCTCCTCCCCGTCGGCATCGAGATCGCCCAGGCCTGCATCGATGACATTCCCCCACGGGAACCCATCGAGCGCCGGCCGGGCCACAGCGGGTAAGACCGGCGGATTCGCCATGGTCCACCACTCACCGGCGACGAACACCGCATCCCCGATCGGTGCAACCACCTCGACCGGACGGACCCGCATGTCCCGATGCCGGGTCTTGGTCAGCTTGTATGCCGACACGCCTTCCGCCGATACGAGAGCTTCGAGGATGACACCCTCGAAGGTGCCCGGGAACGGTTGGTCGAAGACGAAGTTGCCGAGGCTGGTCGCCACCAGGGCCCGGCCAATCGTCTCCACCGGCTGGACGATGTGGGGACCATGACCCCAGACGATGGAAGCCCCCGCCTCCACCGCCGCGGCGGCCACCTCGGACAGGTATCGGTCCGCCACCAGGGAATACTCGGTGCCGCCGTGCAGCGAGACGACCACCACATCGACCGACGCAGCCAGGTCCCCGATCGCCTCCGGGGAGTCCACGCTGTGCCAATGGGCGATCCCGGGAGACGAGGCCGATGCCGGGGTGCCGGCTCGCGACTGGTCGTATGCGAGGAAGCCGATCGAGATCCCCTCCATTTCGACGACCTGGGGTTCGTGGGCGCTCGCAGCGTCCAGGCCACCACCGACCGCAATTATCTCCGAGGCCTCCAACGCCATGATCGAATCGACGATGGAGGCGCGGCCGGCGTCGCCGGCGTGGTTGTTGGCGATCGACATCACATCGAAGCCCGCCTGCCTGAGCAACCGGGCTGACGCCGGATCGGCCTCCAACCGATACGGATTCGAGGATGTGTGGGGCCTCAGGGTCAACGGCGACTCGAGGTTGCCGGCGGCGATGTCGGCGCCGGACAGGATGTGGCGGACGTCGCGGAAGATCGACTCACCATCGGTCTCGACGACTGCGGCAACACTTCTTCCGAGCATCACATCCCCCACCAGGGCGATGCGCAGCGTCGCGAACCGCTCCGGTTCGGAAGCCTCTCCTGCCACAGCCTGAATGACCGGTTCGGGGAGGGAGGTGGTGGTCGTCGAGGGCGCCAGTGCGGGAGCAGGCGGCGTGGGAGCAGGCACCTGGGAGAGGGCTTCCTGAGGAACGACGGAGCAGGCTGAAACCAACAGCGCAAGCAACACTGCTCTCATCCACCGAAGTGTCGCGCACCCACTGACCGGCGGGTAGTGCCAATCAGTCCGAAAGCAGCTCCGCCAGAGCGCGGAGGGCGCGGGCACGATGGCTGATCTCGTTCTTCTGCTCCGGACCCATCTCGGCAAGCGTCACGCCATCGACCTCGAACACCGGGTCGTAGCCAAAGCCACCTCCGCCACGCCGCTCCAAGGTGATCGTGCCGGCCACCGAACCCTCCGCAACCCACTCACGTCCCGACGGTTCCACCAGCGCCACCACCGTCCGGAACCTGGCCCGCCGGTCTTCGATGCCGTCCATCACCCGCAGCATCTTCTCCACGTTGTCCGCATAGGTCGCACCGGGCCCGGCGAACCGGGCCGTGTTCACACCCGGTTCCCCTCCGAGGGCAAGCACCTCCAACCCGGTGTCGTCGGCGAGGGAGGCGATGCCGGTCGCCCCGAGGACGGCACGCGCCTTCAACAAAGCGTTCTCGGTGAGGGTCGATCCGGTCTCCTCCACGTCTGCCCATGTGAGACCCCGCACCACCTCCTCGACCACCCCGAGGCCTTCGAGCACCGCTTCGACCTCCGAGATCTTGTCCGGGTTCTTGGAGGCGACGACGACCCGGCGGATCATCACTCGGTGGCGCGCTTCTGCACGTCTACGAGTTCGGCGATCCCCGAGGAAGCGACATCCAGCATCTGGTCGAGCTCCGCACGGGTGAAGGGGATGCCCTCGGCGGTGCCCTGCACCTCGACGAGCCCGCCCCGACCACTCATGACCACGTTGAGGTCGACCTCGGCCCGAACGTCGTCCTCGTACTCGAGATCCAGGAGCACGTCGCCCTCGACCACCCCCACCGAGATCGCGGCAACATGGTCGAGGATCGGGTTGCGGGGCATCTGTCCGGCGGCCACGGCGGCCTCGCAGGCCTCCCACAGTGCAACCCATGCACCGGTGACGGCCGCGGTGCGTGTTCCGCCGTCCGCCTGGATCACATCGCAATCGACGGTGATCATGCCTTCACCCATCACATTGAGGTCGACGACCGCCCGCAGCGCCCGACCGATCAGCCTGGAGATCTCCAGGGCGCGCCCCTTCTGGTACGAGTCCCGCCGGATCCGCTCGGAACTCGATCCCGGGAGCATCGCGTACTCGGCCGTCACCCAGCCCTTTCCCGTGCCGCGCATCCAGCGGGGCACCTCATCGCTGATCGACGCCGTGCAGAGGACCCGCGTCCTGCCCATCTCGATCAGCACGGATCCGGGTGTCGCATCGGTGTACCCGACGTGGAGTCGTACGGGTCGAAGTTCGTCGGGTTGTCTGTCTCTCGGCATCATCACACTTTCGTTCGAAGGCCCGGAACGGCCAAGCCCACGGGTCTGCCAAAGGTCTTCTCGGCCTCCGCCACGGAGACCGACACGTCGAGATGTGGCGGTATGTGGGTGAGGGTGAGGGCTTTGGCGTGCCGTTGCCTGGCGATCGAACCCGCCTCGGCGCCGCTCAGATGGTGCGGCAGCGGGCTCCCCTCCTGATAGGAGGCCTCGCACACGAAGAGATGCGCGTCGGCGGCGATGCGAGACCACTCCCCCTCCGGTCCCGTGTCGGCCGAGTAGGCGAAGACCTTCGCCCCGTCGGTCCATCGACTTGCGACGGTGGGCACCGGGTGATCGGTGGCCGCGAAGTCCACTTCGACATCGCCTATCACCGTCGAGTCCCCGTCGGCGACGGGTCTGAAATCGAAGACCCCGCGGAAGTCGGACTTGTCGAGGAAAGCCAGGACCCGCTCTCCAACTTCGACAGGAGCGTAAAGAGGAATGCCGCGTCGGCCCGGAGGCCGATGAGCGAAGGACTGATAGGCGGCCAGAAGGTCCGCGCAATGATCGGCGTGTTGGTGGGACACCACGATGGCCGTGAGCAGATCCAGGTCGACCGTGCGCTCGAGCGCATCGAAGGTGCCCGGCCCGGCGTCACACCAGACCCGCGTCTCTCCTTGTTCGATGAGCATGCCGGCCCCGGGCCGACCGGGAGCGCTGTAGGAGCCGCTGGTTCCGAGATAGGTCACGCGCACGGGGAGCGAGTGTACGTGTCAGGGCGAGAGGCGGTCGATCGACCAACCATCCACGGACCGCAAATACCTGATCCGATCGTGGAGGCGGTTGGCACTCCCCTGCCAGAACTCGAGCATCTCCGGCACGAGGCGGTAACCGCCCCATTGTGGCGGTCGGGCCACATCGCCATCGGGGTGCGCCTCACTCAGACTGTCGAAACGCTCGGCAAGCCACGCCCGGCCGGGGATCACTTCGCTCTGGCGAGAGGCATGAGCGCCGAGCTTTGCGCCCACGGGACGGGTCTCGAAGTACTCGTCCGACTCGAAGGAAGTCACCTTCGTCACAGCGCCTTCGATCCGTATCTGGCGAAAGAGGGCCAACCAGGTGAACAGCAGCGCGGCGTGAGGGTTGGCGTCCAGCTCTCTTCCCTTGCGTGAGTCGTAGTTGGTGTAGAAGACGAACCCCGAAGCATCGAAGCCCTTCATCAACATCGCACGAGCCGACGGCCTCCCGGTGAGAGAGACCGTCGCCAGAGTCATCGCGTTGGGCTCTTGAAGGCCGGCATCGACGGCCGAGTCGAACCACTCCCCGAACAGGAGAAGCGGGTCACGAGGCACACTCGACTCGTCGAGACCTTCTGTCGGATAGTCGATCCGGATGTCTCTCATGTGGGCATCGGTCACACGGGAACGATACCGAGGCGCCTACCTATCCTCGGCGCATGACGGATCGCCCCCCATTTCGAATTCTGCTGGCCAGGGCCGTCAGGCGCCGGTGTCCTCGCTGTGGCCAGGATCGGCTGTTCGAAAGCTGGGGAGAGGTCAAGCAACACTGCGGCGCGTGTGGCTTCAAACACGAACGCCAACCCGGCTACTGGGTTGGCGCCCTGATCGTCAACACGGCCGTCACACTGTTCCTGATCGGAGCGGTGCTCGTGGGCGGAATGGTGCTCACCTGGCCAACGGTTCCGTGGACCGGTGTTCTGATCGCAACCGTGGGTGTTGCCGGAGTTGCCCCGGTCGCCTTCTATCCGTGGTCCAAGTCCCTGTGGATGGCCGTAGAGATGGCTTTTCACCCGGTCGAAGAGGCAGAGCGAGAGGCGGCTGCCGGACGGGTCAGTCCGGGTAGTCGGCAGCACTGACCGGCGCGAATCCCGTCAAAGGAGGCGGCGGATCGGCGTCCAGCAGAGACCTGGCGATGTCGGCGAGCAGTGAACCCGCAAGGCCGGGACGGGCAACCAACGGCTGGATTGGATGCGGTCCGAAGCTGTCCACGATCCTCAGCCCTGCGCCCACCGAACCCATCACGTTCGAGTCGATCGCGGCAGTGTCCGCCGTTCCATCCCGCACCATCCCTGCCGAGGCCGCATGCGAGCCGCTGGTCACCGTCTCCACCCCATCGGGGAACGCACGGAACACGCACCAGTAGCCACTGAGCGAGCGGTCGTCGTTCACGGCCCACGTCGCTGCGGACAGATCGGCGATCGAGCGCGCCGGATGGTCCTGCACAACCACGACGTCGGAGAAGTAGACGGGTCTCCCGCCATTACGGGCGTCGTCGAAGACCATCCCCGCCGGCACCAGTTGGGCGAGGCCTCTCGCCCGGAGCTCCAGATAGGCGGGCTCGCACATGTAAGCCAGGTCCGCTTCGCCCCACGGGTCGGGGTCGCCGACGGCGGGGCCGGATCGGTCCGATACGAAGGAGATCTCCACGGGTCCAGCGACGGGCTCGAGGAGGCCGGCGATGGCGCGGAACAGGGAGTGCGGAAGCCCCGGACTGAGATAGGAAACGAGCCTCAAAGCCTCTTTGCGATCTCCTCGAGCATCACTTCCGTGGCCCCGCCGCCGATCGAGTGGATCCGCGCATCCCGGAACATGCGCTCGATCGGGCTCTCGCGCACGTAACCCATGCCTCCGTGGAACTGGACGCAGTCGTACATGACACGATTCACCAACTCACCTACGAATGCCTTGACCATCGAGACCTCCAAAACGGCGTCGAGGCCCTGGTCGCGCATCCACCCCGCGTGGTAGACGAGGTGGCGTGCCGCCTCGACCTCGGCCGACAGCATGGCGAGCCGCTGGCGGATCGCCTGTTTGGTCCAGAGGGACGAGCCGAAGGCCTTCCTCTGCTTCACGTAGTCGAGCGTCAACTCGATGCCCTTGACCGCCTCGCCGAGAGCGGCTGCGCCGAGGATGAGCCGCTCGTTTTGGAAGTTGTTCATGATGGCGTAGAAGCCCCGATCCAACCCACCGATGACGTTGTCTTCGGGAACCCAACAGTCGTCGAACACGAGCTCGGCCGTGTTGGAACTCCTCCAGCCCAGTTTGTCGAGGTGCCGCGAGGCCGAGAAGCCAGCGCGATCCGATTCGACGGCAAACATCGTGATGCCACGGGACGCCTTGGCCTCCTGGTTGGTCCGGGTGGCCACGAACAGCAGGTCGGCCGTGCCGCCGTTGGAGATGAACATCTTGGTGCC
>JBFGRR010000072.1:0-7638 GCA_041567215.1 Acidimicrobiia bacterium
GGAGCCTGAGGACGAGGCTTTCTGGGCGGCGGTCCGGGAACTCCCCCGGCGCCAGCGGGAGGTCGTCGCACTCCACTACCTCGAAGACCTCCCCGTACGAGAGGTCGCCCAGACCCTCGGAGTCGCCGAGAGCACCGTCAAGAACTCGCTCGCCCAGGCGCGCACCCGCCTGGCCGCCCAACTGGAGATGGAACTGTGAAACTCGAAGACCGCGCACGTCAGACTGCACAGCGCACCCGCGCCGCAGCCCGAAGGATGCCCGTGGAACGCCTCGACGCAGTTCGCATCCGCCGTCGTGTAGCCACCTTGGTGCCTGCCCTGGGCCTGGCGGCGGTGGTCGCCGGTGGGCTCGTGCTGGCCGGCCTCCCCGACCGCGAACCGGATCCCGTGGCCGCAACCACCACGACCATCGCCCCGGAGGTCACCACGACGGTCCCAGACACCACGACCACGGTTGATGCCACCACCACCCTTCCCGCGCAGGGAGTCGAGATCCGTCCGGATGTCGCCTGGCTTCATGGCATCTACCCGAACGGCCTCGGGCTGAGCACCGGCGCGTCGTACCCGGACCTGTCGATCGCCTACTTCGGGATGAGGACGGTTGCCTGGGACGGTGTCGACGGTGTCGTCTACCTGGCCGACGGGGGCGAGGGGAAGTGGCTCTTGCGCTGGGCCCGCCCCGGAGAAGACAGCCTCGTCCTCGAACTCGAGTGGTTCACCGAGGCACTCGCCGACGTCGTGGTTGTGGACGGCGTGCAGTACGCCATCCTCTTCCAGCCCGGCTATGTCGGAGTCGAGGCCGGATTCCGCTGGATCGACCTGAACACGGCATCAGAGGTCTCGCCGCTCGACGGGTTCCTGCGCCTCTCGGGAGAGTACGCCCTTGCGTATGGGGCTCAGGGCCGCTGGGCTCACATCGAGGACGCCGACTGGACCGACGTGGCGCAAGGCGAAGGTGGCGAGCCGATCCCGCCGTTCCCGCTCCCGATGCTGGTGATCGAGGACGATGCCGGCAGGGAACTGCTGAGGTTCGAGATAGGCGACTTCGAGCGGCCCTACGTGACCCTGCACGATTTCGACGGACGCCGGTTGATCTTCTCGAAGGAGCCGTTCGAGCCGGCCGCCGCACCCAGGACGGTCTACTTCGTCGATCTCGAGTGCCCCGGTTGCACACAGGTCTTCGAAGCCGGGCCGGACTCGTTCTCCCTGGTAGGCGTGGAGAAGTCGACGGGACCGGTCGGATTCCCGCTGATCCCCTAGCCTCGAAACGTGCTGGACCGGTTGAAATCCGTAGGGAAGCTGGCGTCGTGGGTCCTGGTGGCCGCGGCGATCGTCGCCGTGTTCGCGGCGGCACTCGCCGCCGCGGTCGCGATCCTGTGAGTTTTCACCTCGCCGCCTGGTTCTGGCAGACTTCGGGGTGATGGCGAAGAAGTCACCCCTACTGTTCACCGGCAACGGTTACCGGGTGCTGGCAGGGTGGCGGGTCGGCCAGGCTCCCGAGGAGTCCACGACCAAATCGGGTCTGCTGGTCCCCGCAGGAACCAAAGAGGGCAATGACGCCCTGGCGTTGATCGACGTCCGCACCGGGCAGCGGTTCTGGGCTGTACCGAGCGGCGCCTGGCGTTTCATCTGGCCCCCCACCGGACAGCCGGTGCTGGCCGTGCGCGAGTCGCAGATCATCGCCGAAGAAGAACTCGACCACGTGGAAGACCAGGGCCAGTACCTGTGAGACGACCGGGAAAATGACACCGCCTTCACCGCGGTCTCCAGATACGGTTCCGGCGTGACCTACGACCATCAATCCAGACAACGCCGTCGCCTGACGGCCACCGTCACCGACATCGACGTCGTCCGCCAGAAGGCGTTCCTCATCGGAGTCCAGCTCCCTGAGACGACCTCGGACGAGGCCGACCGCTCGCTCGAAGAGCTGGCCTTGCTCACCGACACCGCCGGATCCGATCCCATCGACATGGAATTGGTGCGCCGGCCCGCGCCCGACCCGGCGACCTTCATCGGCAGCGGAAAGGCGAGCGAACTGGCAGCACTCACCGATGCCCTCGACATCGATGTAGTGGTCTTCGACAACGATTTGACCCCCGCCCAGCAGCGCAACCTCCACAAGCTGTTCCGCTGTGACGTGGTCGACCGCGAAGCACTGATCCTCGACATCTTCGCCCAGCACGCCACCTCGCGGGAGGGCGCCGTCCAGGTGGAGCTTGCCCTCCTTCGCTATCACCTGCCCCGATTGCGCGGCAAGGGCCTCGAGTTGTCCCAACAGGGCGCCGGCATCGGTACCCGAGGCCCCGGGGAGACCAAGCTCGAGACCGACCGGCGACGGATCCAGGCGCGCATCTCCAAGCTGGAACGTGAACTCGCCACGCTCGCCAAGACCCGGGCCACCCAGCGGAAGGCCCGGCGCCGGTCGGAGACACCGCAGGCGGCCATCGTCGGATACACCAACGCCGGCAAATCCACGCTCCTGAACCTGCTCACGACCGCCGACGTTCTCACCGAGGACCGGCTCTTCTCGACGCTCGACTCGACGGTGCGCAAGTGCACGCTTCCCGACGGCCGCTTCCTGCTGCTGTCCGACACGGTCGGATTCGTGCGGAGGCTCCCCCACCAACTGGTCGAGGCCTTCCGCTCGACCCTCGACGAGGTCAAGGAGGCGACGATGCTGATTCACGTCGTGGACGCCTCCGATCCCGATCCGGAAGGCCAGATCGCCGCGGTGCGCGAGGTGCTCGGGGAGATCGGGGCCACCGATCTCCCCGAACTCCTGGTCTTCAACAAGGTCGACATCACCGACCCGATCGTCGTCGCCCGCCTGCGCAACCTCCATCCGGAAGCCCGGGCGATCTCCGCGGTGACGGCTGAGGGCGTCGACGAGATGCTCGAGAGCCTCGCTCAAATGCTCAAGTTGCAGACGAGACTCCTGCGCCTCGAGATTCCCTACGACCGTGGCGAGGTGTTGGCCGCGGCTCACCGGGTGGGCGAGGTGATCGCCGAGAAACACGACGGCGACGGCACCGTGGTCGAAGTGAGGGTTCCGCTCGAACACGAGGGCCGCTTCACCGACTTCCTCGCGTAGGAGCCGGGCGCCGAAGCGCCCGGCTCCCTTCTGGATGCTGGTGAATCAGCTGTCCGACACGGTGTCGCGCAGCCCCTTGAGGAACTCCACGATCTCCTTTGCCGTCTGCCGGGCCGTCTTGAAGGACTCGTGGGCCTCACGGATGTCCTGGCGGGCCTCCTCCAGCACCGGCTGGGCGGTGCCGTTGTTCCAGTCCTCGGGCGTCAGCGGGAGTACCGCGTCGGCGACGGGCGCCGCCTGGGCTACTGCCGAAGCCACCATCTCGTCGAACTCTCCCAGAAGCTCCCAGGCCTCCCCGACGTCGTATCCGGCATCTTCGGCCTTCTGGATCGCCTCGGCGAGCCGGGCGGAGATCTCCCCGGCCTTCTCGCCCACATGGACGGCCACGTCACTGGCGATGACCAGCTTCACCTGCGGCGTCAGGAGCACGTAGACCCGGAAGTCCTCCCAGATCTGGGGGATCAGCTCACGCAACTCCTCCAGCGTCGTGGCGTCTTCGATCTTCCTGGCGAGCTGCTCGAGCCCCGCCTCGGTGGTCGCGAGCTTCGAGTTGAGCTGTCCGTAGTGATTGCCGATCAGGTGGTCCTTGTGGTTCTCCACGGCCTCCTCGAGCCGGTCGACCCGCTGCAGGCGGTTGTCGATGGCCTGAAGGGCCCGGGCCTTGATCGCATCGATGTCACGATGCCGGTCCGTGACCTGGTCGGTCTGGCGGTCGACGGCGGGAGCGTCGCTCTGCTGGTCGGCGGGCACGGTGTCGGTCTGGGCAAAGGCCGCCGATGCGCCGGTCACTACGAGCGACAGGCTCATCAGTGCGGCGACGATTCGGTTCTTGGTCATGGCAGTTCTCCTTCTGTTTCGATCGTGTTCAGGTCGTCGAGAAGGCCTTCGAGTTCGTCCAGGGCGTCGTCGAGGCCGCTCAGGTCGACCGTGGTGGTCGTGGTCGCCGTCGGCCCGGCGGTGGTCGTGATCGTCGTGGCCGGGGTGGTCGTGGGTGTCGACGACCTCGCCACGGATGTCGTGGGTGTCGTGGCTTCGACGAGGGTGGTCGTGCTCTCTGCGGGCACCGGCGCCGTGTCGCCGGCGACTATCGATCCGTCGCCGGTCCGGGCGCAGGCCCCGAGGAAGAGGGCTGCCACCAACGCCAACCGCCACGCCGGTGTGATCATCTGTCGCTCCTGTCCTGGCTTCATGACCACACGATCGGTCGCGAGCGTCAGAGCGCGATCAGACGGATGTGAAGAGTGTGTTAGCCGGGGCTGGGATCAGTCTGAGTAGGCGGCGGCCATGGCGGCCCCGACGATGCCCGCCTCGTTGGCCAGTTGGGCGGGAACCAGCTCAGCAGAGACCTTCAGCCACTTCTCCCACTTCTCCATCTTCTGGCTCACTCCGCCGCCGACGATGAAGAGATCGGGTGAGAAGAGCCGCTCCACATGGGCCAGGTAGTCGTTCACACGCAGCGTCCAACTCTTCCACGTGAGCTTCTCGCTCTTCTTGACACTCGCCGCCGCCCAGTCCTCGGCTGACTCGAGACCTGCGAAATGGAGATGCCCCAGTTCCGTGTTCGGGAAGAGCCGACCATCCACGAAGACCGCGCTCCCGATCCCGGTTCCGAAGGTGAGCAGGATCACCACGCCCTTGCGGCCCCGGCCGGCGCCGTGCGCCATCTCGGCGATCCCGGCGGCGTCTGCATCGTTGAGAACCGTGAAATCGAGTCCGGTCTTCTCTTCGAAGAGGGCGTCGGCATCGGTGCCGATCCAGGCTTGGTCGACGTTGGCCGCGCTCAGCGCCACCCCGTCCTTCACCACCGCCGGGAAGGTGCATCCCACCGGCCCGCCGTATTCGAAATGGCGCACCATCTTGAACACCACCCCGGCCACCGCCTCCGGAGTAGATGGTTGCGGGGTGAGAATCTTGAAACGATCCGAAACCAGCTCGCCGGTGGTCGGATCGACCAACCGCCCCTTGATGCCGGAGCCCCCGATGTCGATGCCCAGAACAGCCATGACCAGCCAGGTTAGGTGCTCGGTTCAGGCCTGGTAGCTGCCCGCAGTGGTATCACCACCGCGGCCCGTCCAGTTGGTGTGGAAGAACTCCCCGCGCTCTCGATCGACACGCTCGTAGGTGTGCGCACCGAAGAAATCACGTTGGGCCTGGAGCAGGTTGGCCGGAAGGCTCGCAGACCGGTAGGAGTCGTAGAACGCCAGGGCGCTCGAATAGGCGGGCACGGGGATCCCCGCCCCGACCGCCGCGGCCACGACCCGACGCCAACCCGCCTGGGCACGACCGATGGCCTCCCGGAAGAACTCGTCGAGCAACAGGTTCTCGAGACCGGGTTCGTCACGGTATGCAGAGGTGATGTCATCGAGGAAAGCGGCCCGGATGATGCAGCCCTCGCGCCATAGCGACGCCACCCGACCGAAGTCGAGATCCCAGCCGTAATCCTCCGAGGCCTCCTTCATCAGCATGAACCCTTGGGCGTACGAGACGATCTTGGAGGCATAGAGGGCGTCGCGAATCTCATCCAGCGGCAGCCGCTCCAGGTGTTGCGGCGGACCGTCGAGCAGTTCGGCGGCCTTGACCCGCTCGGGCTTCAGGGACGACACGATGCGCGCGAACACGGCCTCGGCGACGAGTGTCACCGGCTGGCCGAGGTCCATCGACGAGATGACCGTCCACTTCCCGGTGCCTTTCTGTCCGGCGGCATCGAGGATCTTCTCGACGAGCGGTGAGCCGTCTTCGTCGACGAAGCGGAGTATCTGGGCTGTGATGTCGATCAGGAACGAGTCGAGGATCCCTGCTCCCCATTCCTCGAAGGCAGCGGCCATCTCGAGGTGAGCCATCCCCATCGCCTTCATCAGGCTGTATGCCTCGGCGATCACCTGCATGTCGCCGTACTCGATCCCGTTGTGGACCATCTTGACGTAATGACCGGCGCCGCCGGGTCCCACCCAGTCGCAACAGGGCGTTCCGTCGGCAACCTTGGCGGAGATGTCCTGGAGGATCGCCTTCAGGTGGGGCCAAGCCTCCGTCGACCCGCCCGGCATGATCGAGGGGCCATGACGGGCACCCTCCTCTCCACCCGAGACGCCCGTGCCGACGAAGAGAAGACCCTGCTGCTCCAGCTCTTCGTGGCGCCGGATCGTGTCGGTGAAGAGGCTGTTGCCACCGTCGATGATGATGTCGCCGCGATCGAGAAGCGGGGTGAGCTGGCCGATCACGGCATCGACCGCAGCTCCGGCTTTGACCATCAACATCACCTTGCGCGGCTTCTCGAGGGAGGCCACCAGCTCTTCCAGCGTCTCGGCCCCGCGTATCGTCATCCCGGCTGCCGGCCCCGAGAGGAACTCTGTGGTGACCGACGTCGTCCTGTTGTAGACCACGACGGAATACCCGTGGTCCGCCATGTTCATGACGAGGTTCTGACCCATGACGGCCAACCCGACGAGGCCGATGTCTGCGGTGGGAGCCATGGTGCGAGGCTAGTTGGCCGGCCGGCGGCTAATCGCCGCGCTCGAACACCACCGAGACTGCGTCGTCCGCAAGCGCCTGTCCTGCCTCCTCGTAGAGGTTCCGAGCGACCGTGACCCCCGCCTCCCGCAGTTCCTCCACGTGATCCGGGTAGAGGGCAATCGCTGCGATGTGCGCCGACGGCAGGAACTCCTGGACCCTCTTGGCGCACTCGATGTTGGCTTTGTGGCTGCTCATCGCAGCGATCACCAGTTCCACGTCGGGGTGGAACCTGACCTTGTCCCAGAAGTCGCGGTCGAGAGCATCGCCACGCACGACTCTCCGCTTCTGGAGCCGGTGCATCGCCACGGTCTCGTCGCGGCGGTCCACCCCGACCACGATGGGACCCCGGCGGAGAGTCAGCTCGTCGTATGCGCCGGTTCCGACCCTTCCCATCCCGAAGATGAGAACCCGGGCATCCCCGCAATCGATGACTGCGTCCTCCTCGATGGGTGGGTGTTTCTCGAAGCGGACGAGTCCTGTCGACCACCGCTCGTACAGCCGGTAGCGAGCGGTGTTGGCGGCCGAGGACAGCACGAAGGAGGCGGCGACGGCGACTGCCACGGTGGAGACCCACGACTGGTCCAGACGGCCGCTGGCCAGGGCCGCTGCGCCGACGATCAGGCCGAACTCGCTGTAGGTGGAGAGGGTCAGCGAGGCGTGCATGGCCGTCCGGGCGCGCAGCCGGAATCGGGTGAACATCCACCCGAACGCAGCGGTCTTGGCCGGCACTATCACCAGCAACAGGACGCCGATCACCCAGCCGGCGGCAGGAGGCGTGCCGCCGAGGCCGATCGAGAGGAAGAACCCGACCAGGAACAGATCCTTGAAGCCCAACAGCCGGTTGGCGAGTTCCCCGGACCGTTGGTGCCTCGACAGCACCAGGCCAACCACGAGAGCTCCCAGATCAGGCTTGAGACCGACGAGGTCGAAGAGACCCGCCCCGGCCCCTAGAGCCGCGGCGAAACCGAGCAGCACCAGCATCTCCCCGTGGTCGCTGCGATCGAGCAACCATCCGAACAGCGGCCGGAGGGCGATCA
>JBFGRR010000073.1:0-7637 GCA_041567215.1 Acidimicrobiia bacterium
AGCCACGAGCTCGGGCGTTGTGGTCGTCGTGGTCGTGGGTGGCGCCGGCTCCGGGACAGCCTGAGGCGCAATGGTTGTCGTCGTCGTAGAGGTCCCAGCAAGCGTGGTGCTGGTGGGTTCAGGAGCGGTGGTAGTGGTGGTGGGGAGTGTCGTGGTCACCTTCGGGAGAGTCGTGGTCACGGTTGGCAGCGTCGTCGTGGTGACCTTGGGGAGCGTGGTGGTGACCGTCGGAAGGGTCGTCGTGGTCACCGGGGGCAAGGTCGTGGTGGTGCTGGTACCTGCGATATAGGCGTCGTAGGCGTTCGTCATGGCGGCGATCGCCGAAGCCGCGGCGTCCCAGACATTGGCGATCGCGCCGGTGCCGGCGTCCTGCACGTCCTGGCTTCCGGGGTGTTTGGCCATCAGTTCGGTGATCTCGAGTTCGGTTGTCGCGGCTTTGTCATTGACGTTGGATATCGCTTTGTTCAGATCCTCCAGCGCCTTGGTAGCCGAGGGCTTGTTGGTGGCCAGCAGGCTGTAATACTGGTCGGCCCGAGCGTCGAACCAGGCCTCAGCCGCCTCGGCCTTGGCTTGGATCGCCGCGATGGTCTGCTCTGGTGTGGGTCCGGCCCACGCCCCCGCCGGGATCGATAGAAACATGAGCAACGAGGCCAGCCCCACAGCGCTGCCTCGTATCCTCACGGGAATTCGCCTCTGTCCCACGAGTTCTCATCGGCATTCCGGGCCACGAACTTGATCACTCAAGCGCGGCAGGCGGCGATCCGATCACTTCTGGGTGGACTGGCTGAAGAAACTATCGACCAGGCGTGACGTTGTCCTGCCGGCGATGCTGGCGATCCTCGTCTCGATCTCGATCGTCGCGAGCTCCACCGTGTTTGCGCAGAACGACCAGACCCAGCGTGCCCTTTCTCACGCAGCGGATGCGCAGCGGGCGGAGGAGTTGCTCACCGCCACCACAGCGGTACGGGCATCGGTGGCGGTCGCCCTGCTGGTGGCAGATGCCGAGCGCTCCAACCGAGCAAGCCCCGAGGAAGTGTCGGCCGCTCTCCAGGACCTCAAGGCGATCCGCAGCCAGCTCCTCGATCGGGCCGCCGCACTCGGCAGTCGCACCGAAACTGCTTTCGCCCTGGCGGGAGCCGAGGTACTGGTCGAGCAACTCGACGACATCGCGGTGCTCCTCGAGACCGGCGATCTCGATTCCGCCCGACAACTCACGCAGGGATCGCTGCTGGACACCCTCTCCGGTATCGAGACCGAGACGATCCGGATCCGCGACGACGCGCTTGTGAAGGTGACGGCGGAGGCAGGCACCGCGGGCGCGCTCGCTCGCGCCGCAAGCATCGCCGTGGCACTGATCGTCCCCTCCATGGCTCTGGTGGCGTTCCGCTGGGTCCAGCGGAGGCGCGACCAGCAACGCGAACTCGAGTTGAAACTCGAGTACCAGCTCGCCAGGTCGAAACTCAAGGACGAGATGGTGGCCAACCTGAGCCACGAGCTGAGAACCCCACTCACCGGCATCTACGGGATGGCTCTCACGATGGCCGACGAAGGCTTCGCCGATCGAGAACTGAGCCAGGAGTTGATCGAGCTCATCGTGGCGGAATCGGCAGATCTCTCGCGCATGGTCGATGACCTCTTGACGGCTGCCAAGGTCGATGCCGGCGACGTGGCAGTACTGCCTGAGGATGTCGATCCATCGGATCTGGTGGAGGCGGTGGTCGCCCCGTTCGCCCGGACCCGCCACATCGCCAGGAGGTGTGAACCGGCGACGATCGTTGCCGACTCGCTACGGCTGAAACAGGTGGTGCGCAACGTTCTCTCCAACGCCCTCAAACATGGCGGGCCCCACATCGGGATCATCGGTCAGAAGCGTGACGACCGGTATGTGATCGGAGTGTTCGATGACGGAGAAGGGGTTCCTCCCGAACTCGAAGGCCGCCTGTTCGACCGGTTCATCCACGAGGGGGCCTCTCCACTCACACAAGGCTCTGTCGGCCTGGGCCTCTCCATCGCCCATGAGTTGATGAATCGCATGGATGGCACGCTCACCTATCGGCGAATCAACGACCGCACGACCTTCCTGATCGACCTGCCGATGGCAGCAAAGGCCGCGGCGGCCGATCCGATGCTGATCTCGACCCCGTGAACCCGCGGGCTGTGATAATCGGCAGGAATGGAGATCACCACTGCCGACTACCACACCGCGGGTGAGCCGTTTCGAATCGTCACCGCAGGCGTGGACGTGCCTCGAGGAGCGACCGTCCTCGATCGCCGGGACTGGGCGATTCAACACCTCGACGACGTTCGCGCTCTCCTGGTCAACGAACCGCGTGGACACGCGGACATGTATGGATGTTTCGTCACGCCGCCCGACGACCCCGACGCCGCGTTCGGAATGGTGTTCTTCCACAAGGACGGATTCTCGACTGCATGCGGCCACGGAACCATCGCCGGAGCCACCTGGGCTCTGGAGACCGGCCTCGTGCCTGCCGGCGGATCGGATACACGCTTTCGGATAGACGTGCCCTCGGGGCGCCTGGATGTCAAAGCGACGATGGAGGCAGGTCGAGCGACCGAGGTTCGATTCGTGAACGTCCCGGCCTGGGTATCCGACACGGACGTTTCGGTCGACATCGGCCGCACGATGCTCAGCGTGGACGTCTCCTACGGAGGAGCCTTCTATGCCAGTTGTGACGTGACACAACTGGGTCTGACCGTCACGGCCGAACATCTCGACGAGCTGATCAGGGTCGGCCGCCTGATCAAGTGGACGCTCGATGACCACCCGTCGGTAGACCACCCCGAGGACAGTCGTCTGTCTGGCTGCTACGGCACCATCTTCCACGAGAGACTCGGACCGCTTCATCAACGCAATGTGACGATCTTCGCCGACGGTGAGGTGGACCGCTCGCCGTGCGGTAGCGGGACCTCGGCGCGGCTCGCGCTCCTGGAGCACCGCAAGGAGATCGAGATCGGCGAGGTGCTGCGGCATGAGTCGATCGTCGGCACCTTCTTCACGGGTCGCGTCGTCGAAAGGAGCGGCCAGGGTGTGTCGACCGAGATCGGCGGCCGAGCCTTTCGAACCGGCCACCATCGCTTCGTGCTCGAACCCGACGATCCCGTCGGGTTGGGATTTCAGCTGCGCTGAGGTGGGTCCCGGCTCCCAGGACCCGCATACGATGTCCAGGTGAGCATCCCTTTCGATGTCGAAGGTCCGGTCAGGGCCGAGGTCTTCGTTGTGACTCGCGTCGAAGGAAAACTGGCACTGACGGGGCCGGACGGACCCCAGGCCTGGCACGTCGAGACCCACGGGAGCAGCCATCCGATGGATGAAGTGCGCGGCATTCTCGACACCGTGCTCGGGGACCTCGAGCTGTTCCACTCGACCTCATGGCGATGGGATCACGACTCCGTAGTGCTGACCTTCCTGGCCGTGATACCGAGCCCCGGGGAGATGAAGTGGCTGCCGGTCGATCGCACCGAACTAGCCCGAGGCGAATCCACGGTGGCGCCGGAGGCGATCGGCTCCTCCCAGGTGCTGGAGCACGCCCTCCGGCACCTCGCCTGGCTCGCGAGAGAGGACGACATCGTCGCCAGGGTCCTCGACGAGTCCTGGCACGCTGTCCTTGCGGGCTACATTCCCGCCCCGTTCCAACAGCTACAGAAGGAGAGCAGCGGATGAGCGCGACCTACGAAGTCAAGTGTGTCTGTGGTTGGGAGACGAGAGGCGACCAGGCCGCGGTGGTCGAGGCAACCCAGGCCCACGGGCGGCAGATCCACAACATGGACACCACCATCGAACAGGTGATGGCCATGGCCACCCAGATCGGCGCTTGACTCAGCCGGCGAGATCCCCGAGCGCGCCACGGACCGCATCGACGCACTCGTCCACGTCCGGCTCGGACATGGCGGTCGATACGACGAACATCCCGCGAGGGGCCGAGAAGATCCCCCGGTTGAGGAGCCCGAGATGGAAGCTCCGCTGCAGTCCGGGATCGGCCGCAGCCTTGCTGCGATAGTCCCTGACCGGCTCGGTAGTGAAGTGCACGGTCCAAAGGGAACCTTCGCCGGTCACACACCCACCCACCCCGGTGTCGGCGAGCGCCTTTTCGAGACCGTCGGCCAGACGACGGCCGAGGCGGTTGATCCGACCGATTGCACCGTGGTCCAGCAACCGCATGGCAGCCAGGCCGGCCGCCATTGTCAGCGGGTTGGCATTGAAGGTGCCCGACTGGACGAGTGTGGGTTCGGGCGGGGCATACATCTCCATGATGTCTGCCCGTCCGCCAAACGCGCCGACCGGCAATCCCCCACCGATGACCTTCCCCAGCGCGGTCAGGTCGGGTCGCACCCCGTAAAGCCGTTGAGCCCCGCCCTCGTCGAGGCGAAACGTGATGACTTCGTCGAAGATCAGCAGGGCCCCGACCTCATCGGCGACACGGCGAGCGGATGCGAGGAAGCCCGGTTCCGGTGGAATCGTGCCAGTGGCGCCGAGCATCGGCTCCAGGATGATGGCGGCCGGCGGATCGAGCCGGGCGATCTCCTCGAGCGACCCGGCGTCGTTGAACGGGGCCACAGACACGGCCCTCACCACTGCCTCCGGGATTCCCGGTTCCTCTGGTACCGGGCTGGGATGGTGTGGCGGTCCGGCGCGGACGGGGTCGGGGGCGACGCTGATCTCGACCAGGTCGTGGCTGCCGTGGTATCCACCCTCGACCTTGAGGATCTGATCTCGTCCCGTGAACGCCCGCGCCGCCCTCAATGCATTCAGGGTCGCTTCCGTTCCCGAGTTGCAGAACCGAACCGTGTCGAGCGAACCCACCCTCGCGCAGAGCAACTCGGCGAGATCGATCTGCAGCGGAGTCGCCGCCGCATATCCGGTTCCCTTGGCAGCCTGGGCCGCGATCGCATCGACGATCTCGGGATGCGCATGGCCGTGCACCATCGAGGTGTAGTTGCCGAGGAAGTCGAGGTAGACGTTGCCGTCGACGTCCTCCATGCGACAACCCCGGGCCCGCTCGATGTAGAGGGGGTAGGGCGAGAAGGCGATCACCGTGCGTGAATCGCCGCCGGGGAGGAACGCCAGCGCCCGCTCATGCAGCGCTGCCGAGCCGGGCGTACGACGCCGGTACTCGTCTACGTGAGCAGCGACTTCCATCAACTCATTCAAGCGGACGGCAAGCCCCAGCGCCCCGAGGGCGGCTCAGGCCGGCGCACCGAATGCGCGGTCTTTGGCCCGGCCGAGGGTCCTGCCAAGGACGGTCCGACGCGCCCCGACGTCGACCTGCGCAGCTGCTTCAGCCAGTGGAACAGAGAGCACGAAATGGCTCATCCCGAGATGCCTGCGATACGAGACCTCGATCCCCATGCGGCGGCAGAGTTGCTTGACGACCGACAAACCGAGCCCGACATTGCCCGTGATCTCACCATGGTCACCATGAGCAAACCGGGTGAACAGTTGGTCCCGGACAGCGCCGGGCACCCCCGGCCCGCTATCGGCGACGTCACAGATGTAGCGGCCGCTATGGACCTGTGCCCTGACGACCACCGGCGGCCTGCCGTGGGTGTGAGCGTTCACGAGAAGGTTGCGCAGGACATGGCGGAAGAGCTCTGGATCGACGCGGAGCGCGGCATCCTGGCAATCGACGTCGGTTCCCGCGTTGCCGAGGCTCGTGAACTCGAGCACGGTCGCCAGCTGTTCCTTGAAGCCAACGTCCTCGAGCTTGGTCTCCAGCACACCCGCATCGAGCCGGGCTGCAACCAGTAGATCATCGACGACACGGCCGAGGTCCGCCGAACTCTTGATGATCATGTCCACAGCCTCACGGGTGCCGGGATCCCGGAGTTGTTCCTTCAAGACGTGGGCAAAGCCGACTATCCCGGTGAGCGGAGTGCGAAGGCCGTGCGAAACGTTGCCGATGAACTGGTTCTTGGCCCGGTTCATCTGCGCTTCCACCGCCGATGTCCACGCGCTCATCTCCCTGCCCATCCGCCAGCGCATCAACAGCCGGTAGGCGACCAGACCGCCGAAGGCGACACCAAACACGGCGAGAAACAGAAGGACCCTGGCTGCAACGTCGGTCAAATCGATGGCCGTGCCGATCACCACAGCCACGATCGCGGACACTGCAGCGATTCCGACCTCGGACGCGTAATAGCCGAGGGTCCGGGCCTTCCCACCCTGAGCCACCACCGCGGCGCCGGGCACTTTGTCCATCACCCAATGAATATCGGACGTATCTGGGGTGCACTGGAGCCAAACCGCACTCTTCCGGACACTGGGAGCCGGTGAGACCTCGGTCGGTGATCTACGATCTGCGGGTAGCAGGTTGCACCGGCCCACCGACCCTGTTCTGAGGAGGCAAGTGGTGGACAACGAGGCCCTTCGTCCGGCAACGGACTTCGAATTCACCAGGTACCACGTCGACCTGACCACCCGCCAGGTCCGCTTCGATCGCCTTCACTGCGAGGATCTCCTAGACGCCTTGGGCGGGATCGCCCGTGCCACCAAACTCCTCGACCAGGTCACCGTCGAAGACCCTTACGCTCCTGCAGCGCCTCTCGTCATGAATCTCGGGATCCTGTCGGGAACTCGTGTGATGACCGGCCTACGTACCTACTTCCACGGCTATTCGCCGTTGAAGGCCTCCAAAGCAGGCGCCCCCGGGCTGATGTGGAGCGCGGGAAGCGGCAAGTTCGGCACCAAACTCAGGGGCCTCGGCATCGACGAGGTGGTGTTCACCGGGCGTTGCGAAACGCCGACCATGCTCCATCTCACCGCCTCTCCAGATGGCGGGCCGGCAAAGTTCGAGTTCCTCGATGCCGGAGACCTGGTGGGGATGCACGTCAACCCGAAGATCCAGGAACTTCACCGCCGCTTCCCGGAGGCGCACTTTGCGGTGATAGGTCCTGCCGGTGAGGCTTTCGAAACGGTGCGGTATGCGTCGATCGCCCTCTCCACGGAGAATCAGCTCAAAACCGGGGATCCCAAGCCACGTTTCTGCGGGAGAGGCGGGTACGGCGGGGTCATGGGGTCCAAGAACCTCCAGGCCATCATCGCCGACGGTCCCAACCCGTCCGCATCGGGCAGGGGCCTCAAAGAGGTGAACAAGCTCATCAATCTCGGCAACGGCAGCCGGGTCTATCGGGAAACGGGCACGTGGCGGATGATGGTGATGCAGCACGAAGTGGGGCAACTCCCGCAATACAACTTCCATCCGCCGGCCGACGACCGGGCCACCGCGTTGCAGCGGCCCCAGTTCGAAGAGGGCCCCTACGTCGTCAAGTCCGAGAGTTGCTACCTGTGCGGGATCAAATGCCACAAGAACGTTTACGACGAGGACGCGGACGGCGAGGCCGGTCGCTTCCGCGTGAAGCTCGACTACGAACCTCTCGCCCTCCTGTCCACCAACCTGGGCATCTACGACCCGGACCACGCCCTCGAGTTGGTGCTGCTCTGCGATGAGCTGTGCATGGACTCGATCTCCCTCGGGGCGACTCTCAGCTACGCCATGGAGTGGAACCGTCGCCATCCCGGTGAGCAGATCGCCGGCGGCCTCTCCTACGGGGATTTCGATGGGGTCGTTGCTGCGGTCAACGCCATCGCCGAAGGTCGGCTCGAGGAGCTGGGGCAGGGA
>JBFGRR010000074.1:0-7538 GCA_041567215.1 Acidimicrobiia bacterium
GAGGTGGCGCATGGCTGGCGATTCGCGCTCAGGTGCCGCTGGTCCCGGTGGCCGTGATCGGGACCGGCAAGGCTTTCGGGCTCGACAACCGCTGGCATCGGGCGCCCATCCGGGTGGTCATCGGCGAGTCCATGGCGCCAGGAGGCGATTCGTGGGAACTCACCCGGCGATGGGCCGCATGGGTGGGGTCTCAGATCGCCCGCCATCCCGGGTCGGAGGTCGAGGCCGGCTAGAGGACGACGCGGCCGGCGGCCTCAGGCGTCGACGGCGGCCCGGTGCATGCAGCCAAGAACAGCCCGACGATGACCGCCAATCCATGATTCATGGCGGAGCGGTACCGGCTGGTCGGAGGAAAGGCTGGCTGACCGTCGGGTCAAGCGACGGCCCGGTATGGTTCGCCGATGGTCATGGCGATACCCACCGGCGTAGTTTCTTTCCTGTTCACGGACGTGGAGGGATCCACCAAGCTCTGGGAGTCCGACTCCGAGGCGATGGCAGCCAGCCTGCAACTCCACGACCAGATAATGCGAAGCGAGGTCGAGGCCCGACGCGGACACGTCTTCTCGACCGCCGGTGACGCTTTCGCCGTCGCTTTCCCCTCGAATGAGGACGCGATCTCGGCCGCCACAGCCATCCAAAGGCGCCTGCTCACAGCCGACTGGCCGGGACCCGCCGTCAAGGTGCGGATGGGCATACACACCGGCGAGGCGCAGGAGCGTGACGGCGACTACTTCGGGCCGGTCCTCAACCGGGCGGCGCGCATCATGTCGGCGGGGCACGGCGGCCAGATCCTGCTGTCGTCGGTGACGGCCGAGGCATTTCCTCACAGCGATGGCATCGTGCTCCACGACCTCGGCACCCACCACCTGAAAGACCTCGCCGACCCCGAGCACGTCTTCGAGATCCGCCACCCCGACCTGCCCGTCGTCGAGGCTCAGATCCGTACGGTCGACATCCGCCGCCACAACTTGCCCGACTACCTCACCTCTTTTGTCGGGCGCGGCGAACAACTCGAAGAACTGGCCGGGCTGATGGCCGGGAACCGTCTCGTCTCCCTCACGGGTGTGGGCGGAACGGGCAAGACCCGCCTCGCCGTCGAGGCCGCCCGCCAGGCAGCCAGGGAGCTCCCCGACGGGGCATGGCTGGTCGAACTGGCGCCGGTGACCAATCCGGCTTTCGTCATGACCACCATCGGTGAGACCTGGGGTCTCCGCCCTGGAGAAGGCGCCACCATCGAAGACGTCATCACCCGCTACCTGTGGCCACGCGAGCTGCTCTTGGTGATCGACAACTGCGAGCACCTCCTCGACCCGGCCGCAGCTGCGATCAGGTTCCTTCTCGACGCCTGCCCGAAGCTGCGGATCGTCGCCACGTCCCGCGAGTCCCTCGGCATCCCGGGGGAGACCCAACTGAGGGTCCCGTCCCTAGCCCTTGCCGACTCCACCCACACGCTCGAAGAGTCCGAAGCCATGCAGCTGCTCCTCGACCGGGCTCGCAGCGTTCGTCCCGACTTCGAACCCACCAGAGAAGAGATCGACGACATGGGGCGGATCTGTGTCCGCATAGACGGGATCCCCCTGGGTCTCGAGCTGGCGGCAGCCCGGTTGCGGAGTATGTCGACCGGCGAGCTTGCCGACAGGCTCGAAGACTCGTTCCGAATACTCTCCGGCTCGGCCAAGACGGCGCTTCCCCGCCAGCGCACCCTTCACGCCACCATCGACTGGTCCTACGACTTGTTGAAGCCACCCGAGCAGGCGATGTTCCGGCGGGTGTCGCTTTTCACGGGCAGCTTCGACCTCGAGGCAGCCGAGGCGGTGTGCGTCGGCGACGAGGTCGAGGAGTGGGAGGTCCTGGACCACCTCGATTCGCTCATCGACAAATCCCTGGTCATCCCCCTGCGTAAGAGCGGCGCTGGCACCCGCTACCGACTGTTGGAACCGGTGAGACAGTATGCGCAGGAGCGGCTGAGCGAGACCGCCGAGCCGGTGCGCTTCCGCCGTGCCCACGCCGAGTACTTCGCCCGGCTCGCCGCCGAGGCCAGCCCGAAGATGCGCACCCGTGGCCAGATGGAGTGGGTGGCCCGCATCGACCCCGAGTACGACAACATGCGGGCCGCCTTCGCAACCTTCCTCGAGACCGGCGACCTGACCGGATATCTGGGGCTGGCGTTCGACCTCTATATGTATTGGATGCTGCGGGGGATACAGCTCGAAGGCATCGCCACCAGCCTGGCGGGCCTGGAGGCCGCCGGAGACGACGTCGACCCACTCCTTCGAGTGAAGGTCTGGTACACGACGGCGCGCTTTGGCGCAGAGATCACCAGCCCGGCAGGAATAGAACACGCCCGTAAGGGCCTGGAAATCGCCAAGACCACCGGCGACCCCAACACGATCGGCCGGGCGACGCTCGCCCTCGGCACCTGCATTCGCCACGCCACCACCGACCCGGAGTACCTCGAACACCTGCTCGAGGGCAGGCGCCTGCTCGAGGCTCATCCCGAACCGCACTGGTGGGACCCGACCTGGGAGATCGGGTTGAGAAACCTCCTCCTCGCCGCGTACCTCCCGGCAGAGGACGAACGGGTGAGGGAGCACCTCGATACCGCGCTGGAGACCTTCGAAGCCGTGGGCGACCAGTTCCTTTTCGCGGCGACGCTCGCCGACAGCTCCGGCATGTATTTCGAGGGGGAGAAGGAGTGGGCGCTCGCCAATGCTGCCAAGGCCTGTGAAATCCTGGCGGATATGGACTCGCCCAACTGGTACGGGCATTCGCTCTACTACCACGGCATCCTGCTCAAGTTCGAAGAGGACATCCAGGCAGCTGCGACCCGCCTCGAACACGGTGCCCGCCTGCTCGACGACGTGGGGGACGCCAACTGCTGGGCGGGCGCCTCTCGGACTCTGGCACTGTGCGAGCTGGAGCTTGGCGATATCCAATCGGCTGCTGGTCGAATCGAGTCGACGATTCAGCGGATACCGGTGCTGCCGATGCAGGAAGTCCACAAGACGGCCGCCCTCGACGCCATCATCGAGACCTTGCTCGCTGTTGGGCGTACAGAGGAAGGGGCCTTGCTACTAGGGACCTCGTTGGTCATCCCCTCACAGCCCGGCGCTGTCGTCCGACCGGCTCGCCAGAAGGAATACCGGGAGCGCACGACGGAGTTGCTCGGGTCTACCGAGGCGGAGCGACTGTTCGAAGAGGGCTCGACGGTGGACCTCGATACCGCTCTCGCTCGGGGCCGGGAGTTGCTGGCGGAGGTGCGGGCGACCAGCTGAGACGGGCGGCGACCCAGTCGAGGCGCTCCGTGCCGGTGCTCGGCTGGACGAGAAGGGACACCGTGTCCCTCGTTCATCGGGTTTCTCGCCTCATGACGTCGGATCGACGCTGTCCGAGAATCGGGTGTTGACGGATCCCGATCTCGAGGAGGCGAACAGATGGCCACAGCCACCGCCAAACGAACCAAGCCCAAGAGAGACGTACGACTGATCGTGTACCGGGTCATCGCCGGTCTCGTCGCGCTGTTCTTCTTGGCGATCAGCGCAACCTGGCTCCTCTGGCCCTTCGGGATCGAGGTGTTGGTGGATGTCGCCGACCCTGAACCGGCCCGTTGGTTCGCCGGCTCGTGGGGCACGCTCATGACGATCATGCTGGCGGCTCCGCTGATCGCCACGCTGCGGAGGCCACGCCAGAGTGTCGGGCTGGTCCAATACGTGATCCTCGGATACACGGGGATCACGGTTGCCAGTATCTGGGTGTTCGGGGAGTTCACCGTCGACCAACTGCTGCCGTTGGTTCTGCTCGTGGCGGCGTATCCGGCGCCAAGGGCTCTGCTCTCGCGGCCGGAGGGCGGGTTCGACCGCCGACTGATGCTCGTCGCCGTGTTTGGGGCTCTGGCCCTGGTCCCCCTGGTGCAGGACAGTATCCGCATGGATGGTGCCAACACCGGAACCGAGCTGCAGGAGATCGGCGTTTACTGGCACGCGGTGTGGATCAGCGGTCTCGCGGTACTGGGAGGATTGCTTGCGAGCCTGCGGGTGGCCGGCTGGCGGGCGCTGCTCACCATCATCGGGTGTGCCTTTGCGTACCTGGGCGTGGCTTCGATGCTGGTACCCGATCATCCCGGGAGCTGGGGATACGGCTTGGGAGCGGTGGCGGTGCTCGCTGGAGCAGCATTGATCGCCTATCCGAGGTTCGTCGGAATCGAGGCCCATTCGGTGGGATCTCCCGTATAGGCTCCAGACAAACCAAGGGACCCTTTTTGAGAGTCCTCACCACGAGGTCGACGCTGCCCTTCGCCTTCCCACCAGCTGGGTCGAGAAGGGCTGTGTCGCGTTTGGGTTGGACCATGTCGATGCTGGGGATCGCCGGCTCGGCGGTGGCTCACATCGACTGGACGCAGACCCTGGCGCGAGGGGCCCCCCGCCGTACTCTGCTGGCGCCCGATCTGGTAGCGGCCGGACTGGCGGATATCGGAATCTCGGAGCGCGCCTACCTGGTGCTCGGTGGGCTGCGCGTAGGCGCGGTGGTCGCCCTCCTGTTCGCTGTCGCGCTGATCATCATCTGGAAGGCGCCGGAGGCTCGCGCCGCCGGCATGTTCGCCCTCGTCCTCAGCGGTTTTGGGGCGGTTCTGCTCCTCGATGTGTTGGGGCCGACTGCGGGTCCCGGTCGTCTCGGGCTCGTACTCGGCACCGTGGCGTTCACCGCCTTCTTCTTCTCCTTCTATCTGTTCCCCGACGGGCGCTTCGTCCCCCGTTGGACACTCTGGCTGATGCCGTTTTGGGTGATGGCTGCACTGGCAGCGGCGTTCCCGGGCTCGGTGATCGACGGAGAGACCTGGAACCCGGTTGCGGCCGCGATTCTGTGGGCAGTCCTCTTTCTGAGCTGCCCGGTGGCCGTAGGCATCCGCTTCCGGAGGCACGCCGACCCCCTTCAGCGCCAGCAGATCAAATGGGTGGCGTTCGGTGTCGGCGTGATGGTGGCCACCTATCTCCTCTTCTGGCTGGGGGCGGCCTTCGTGCCGGCCCTGCAGTCGAATCCCGCTGCCGCCGCATCGTTCGACGTCTTCGGCGGGTCGGTCCTCGTCGCCAGCTACGGAGCCGTGCCAGTTGCAGTGGCAATGGCCATGCTGCGCAGACGCCTCTGGGACATAGAACCGATCATGGGAAGGACCCTGGTGTATGCCGTGCTCACGGTGGCGGTTGTCGGCATCTACGTCGGGATCGTCGGCTACCTCGGCACCGTTCTCCAACTGGAGGAGAGCCTCGCCGTGTCGCTGGTGGCGACAGCAGTGGTGGCGGTTGCCTTCCAACCCCTCCGCCAGGTTCTCCAGAGAACCGTCAACCACCTGCTCTACGGGCAGCGACACGAGCCGTACGAAGCGATCGCGCGCCTCGGCAGAAGCCTCGAGATGTCAGCCTCCCCCGAGGCCGTACTCCCGAGAGTGGTCGAGACACTGCGGGACTCCCTCCGGCTTCCCCACGCATCCGTACTCCTCGAGGAAAACGGCGCTTCAGTAGTCGTTGCGAGTTCCGGCTCACCCGGTGGCGACGTGCACGACATTCCTCTCACGTTCGGGGCGGGGGCTGTCGGGACCCTCCGGGTGGCGCCACGGGCACCGGGAAGCCGTTTCACCAAGGCCGAGGGCCGCCTTCTCGACGATCTCGCCCGCCAGGTGGGTGTCGTGGCTCATGCCTACAAGCTGGCGACCGAACTCCAGCGGGCCCGCGAGGGGCTCATCCGGGCCCGCGAGGAAGAGCGGCGGCGGCTCAGCCATGAGCTTCACGACGGTCTTGGGCCGTTGTTGGCCTCGCAGACGCTGACGATCGCGTCGGCACAGCGCTCGATCACCTCTGATCCTCCCGGAGCTTCGCGCTTGCTGGACCAGGCCAGGGATCATGGGCAGTCTGCGATCGAGGACATACGGCGGATCGTTCGTGGCTTGCGGCCGCCGACTCTCGACTCGCTGGGTTTGCGGGGCGCCCTGCGGAGCCTGGCCACGGAGTTCTCCGGCACCGACCTGCGGGTCATGGTGTCGGTACCTGAAGCGCTGCCCGAGATGCCGGCAGCGACCGAGGTTGCGTGCTATCGCATCGCACAGGAGGCGCTCACCAACACGGTGCGTCACGCCAGGGCGACTGCGTGCGAGGTCCGACTGGGCGTCGTTGACGGTTCCCTGAACCTGCTGGTCGCAGACGATGGGTGCGGCATGCCGAGGAGCATCTCGGCGGGTGTGGGCCTGGCATCGATGCGCCAGCGTGCCGAGGAATCGGGCGGGTCGTTCGATGTCACATCGTCCGAGTCGGGTACCGCCATTCGGGTGACACTCCCGATGGGCCATGCGCCATGAGCGAGGTACTGCGGATTCTCGTGGTCGACGATCACCCGGTGTTTCGGCTTGGCCTTCGGAACCTCTTCGAGGGCCTGGCCGATTTCGAGGTGGTCGCCGAGGCTTCGTCGGGCGGCGCAGCCATCGAACTCGCAGGAAGTCTCAGACCCGATGTGATCCTGATGGATATCGGGTTGCCAGACATCAACGGCATCGAGGCAACCCGCCAGATCTGCGCCGCCAACGCCGGTGCCCGGATTCTGGTGCTCACCATGTTCGACGACGAATCGGTTTTCGATGCGGTGCAGGCCGGTGCTCTCGGATATGTGCTGAAAGGCGCCGATCCCGACGAGACAATCCGGGCCGTCCGGTCGGTGGCCCACGGGGAGGCCATCTTCAGCCCGAACACGGCCCGGCGCCTCACCTCGTTCTTCTCGCGGGCGTCCCGGGATGGGCCCTTCCCCGAGCTCACCGACCGGGAGCGGGAGGTTCTGGACTGTGTGGCTCGTGGACTCACCAATGCCGCGATCTCAGATCAGCTCTACGTGTCCCCCAAGACGGTGCGCAACCATGTCTCGAATGTGTTCACCAAGCTGCAGGTGGCAAGCCGTGCCGAGGCGATCGTCAAAGCCCGCGAGGCCGGATTGGGGTGAGCGGGTGATCGAGATCCGAAGGGCGCCCTCCAGACCACCACGTCCATCTCGGCCGGCATCGCCAACCTATTGTTTGCCCGGCTAGCGGCCGCCCGGACCGAACCCGTGAGCGGCGTCGAAGCCATTGAGGAGTGGATCAAATGAAGGCCGTCACCCAACGCAGCTATGGCTTGCCCGACGTGCTGGCGCTCGAAGACGTCGACCAGCCTGCCGTTGGCGACAATCAGGTATCGATCCGTGTCAAGGCGGCTTCCCTCAACGCCTACGACTGGCACATGCTGCGGGGCAAGCCCTATCTGGCCCGAATGACCTCGGGGGTACGCCGACCCAAACGCATCGTGCCGGGAGTGGACATCTCCGGGGTGATCGAGGCGGTAGGCGCAACGGTCACCCGCTTCAAGCCCGGCGACGAGGTGTTTGGACCGTCCAACGGCGCACTCGCCGAATACGCGGTCGCACGAGAGACCAGCTACGCCTCAAAACCCACCGGGTTCGGCTTCGAGCAGGCCGCCGCGGTCCCGATGGCGGGTGTCACCGCCATCCAAGCGCTCAGGGACAGA
>JBFGRR010000075.1:0-7465 GCA_041567215.1 Acidimicrobiia bacterium
ATCGCATCGTGTACCCGAAGGACCACTCGAAGTTGTCCATGAACGACCATACGAAGTACCCGGCCAGCGGCACGCCCGCCGAGATGGCCGCATGGGCGGCCCCGAAGTGGCGAGCGAGATAGTCGATGCGGTCGTCATCGCAGACGAAGCCGTCGGCATCCGGCTCGTCCGGGAAGGCCGCACCGTTCTCCGTCACGAAGATCCGCTGATAGCCGTAATCCGCGTGGAGGCGGACCAGCAGGGGGGTGAGGCCGTGGGGAGCCACCTCCCAGCCCATCGAGGTGAACTCCGGGCCCTGCACGATGGGTTGGCCGGGACGATCGGAATCGTCGATGCCGGCGGCGCGCGCCACGTCCCTCCGGTAGTAGTTGAGGCCCATCTGGTCCAAGGGCGCGGAGACGGTCTCCAGGTCTCCGGGTTGGATCGCCGCACCGTCCCAGCCGTAGAACGTGATCGCCTCTTCGGGGTAACCCCGCCCCGACACCGGGTCGAGGAACCACCGGTTCCGTGTGGCGTCCCTCAAACGAGCCTCTGCCTCATCCTCGGGGTGTGCCGAGGCGGGGACCATGTGGTCGGCATCGAGAACGATCCCCACCCGTGCGCCTGCAGCCGCGCCCCTGATCCGCTCCACCGCCAGGCCGTGTCCGAGCAACAGGTGATGGGACGCGTCGAGGGCAGCACCCATGTCGTTGCGGCCCGGAGCGTGTATCCCCACGCCGTACCCGAGTATCGAGGCCACCCATGGTTCGTTCAGAGTCATCCAGCTGCTCACGCGATCGCCCAGAGCCGCCGCCACCACCCCGGCGTAGTCGGCAAATGCCTCTGCAGTGGAGCGAACGGGCCATCCGCCGAGATCCTCCAGCGCCTGGGGCAGATCCCAGTGGTAGAGAGTCGGGAAAGGCTCGATCCCCGCCTCGAGCAGAAGGTCGACGAGGCGGTCGTAGAACCCGAGGCCCGCTCCGTTGACCGGACCCGTGCCGTCGGGGACCACCCTCGGCCAGGAGATAGAGAATCGGTACGCCTTCAGCCCCAGCTCCCCCATCAGCGCGATGTCCTCGTCCAGGCGGTTGTAGTGGTCGCAGGCCACGTCGCCGGTGTCGCCGTCGACGATCTTGCCCGGGGTGTGACAGAAGGTGTCCCAGATGCTCGGCTTGCGGCCGTCCGCGTTCCACGCACCTTCGATCTGATAGGCCGCCGTACCGGCGCCCCACAGGAATCCTTCGGGGAATGAGAGTTCGGGTGGCATGCGCCGACGCTACCGGAGCGGGGCGTTCAGATGAGGGCGCCGAGAACCCCTGTGAACGTGGGATCGTCGCCGGCCCCCAGGAGCTTCAAGGCGACATAACCGGCCACCGTGAGCAACACGGCGATGATCAGGCCGATCTGCCATTCGGGAAGTTTGCCGTCTCGTCGGATGTGGCGCATCACCGATCAGTCAAGCGCCTCCGGCTCCCGGTGTACAACAACCGATAGCCTGACTCCATGAGCATCCTGCTGCCAGCCGATTCGAGTGCCCGGGTCACCATCCTCCATGTCGGTTATGTGGGCGACCGGGTCGGGAGCACCGTGGGGCTCGTCGAGGACGGCGCCTCGGTCGTGATCATCGACCCGGGAATGGCGGCTTCCCAGGCCCTGATCCTCGAGCCGCTGGCCGCTGCCGGATTCGGCCCTCACCAGGTGACCGACGTGGTCTTCTCACATCATCACCCCGATCACACGATCAACGCCGGGCTCTTCCCCGATGCCTGGGTGCACGACCATTGGGCCCGCTATCGCCACGACGTCTGGGACGCCCGGCCCGCCGACGGATACCAGGTATCGCCTTCCGTGCGGTTGGCGGCGACGCCCGGTCACACCCCTCAGGACATCTCGACCGTGGTATCCACCAAAGACGGCGCCATCGTGTTCACCCATCTGTGGTGGCACGTCGATGGTCCGCCCGAGGACCCGCTGGCGAGCGATCCCGCAGCCATCCACCGGCATCGTGGACGGGTGCTCGCGATCGCCGGCCTGATCGTGCCGGGCCACGGAGCAGCCTTCACGCCCGACGGGACGACACCCCGCTGATTCAGGCCCTGCCGGGGCCTTCGAGATGGAGGGTGTCGGGCAGATAGGTACGGACCGTCGGGTAGGCGAGGTCGATCGCAGGCTCTGTTGCCAGTGCCCTGAGGATTCCCTTCCAGAGCGTCTGCTGCACGCCCCGCCTCTCGCGCACCGGAACCAGGTAGCGACAGGTGAGCAACACACCGGAGTCACGCACCGACACGTACACAGTTGGGTCGAGGTGCGTGTAACGGATGAAATACCCCTGCGAGGCGCGCCGCATGTGCTCGGCGAATCGCTTGGCGTGCGGGTCGGGTGCGCTCTTGGCGAGCAGCTCCCGGAGGATCTCCTCGCACCGTTCCCAGTCCGATTCGAAGGTGATCAGTACCGGGATCTCGTCCCAGATGAACGGGAAGCCCTCCGTGTAGTTGGCCACGGGCTGTGTGAAGAGGAGGCCGTTGGGGATGTGGATCAAGCGGCCGGTCGACTGATCCGAGTCCACCCAGTTGCCGATCTCGAGCACGGTGAAGCGGAAGACCCGGATGTCGACGACATCGCCGCTCTGCTCGCCGATCTCGACCCGATCGCCGACCTTGAACGGCCGGCGAATGACGATGTAGGCCCAACCCGCCAGGTTCTTCAGAACGTCTGAGAGGGCGATGGCGATACCGGCCGAGACGATGCCGATGTAGGTGAGCGCCCCGCCGATACCACCGAGCCAGATGTTGACGAGGATCAGGAAGGTGATGCCCGTCGCCGTGTAGGTGCCGTACTTGCGGGTCTTGAACCAGACGGCCGCGTCGTCGATGCGGCGGTGGACGATCGAGAGGATCACCGTCCGGATGATCAGAACGATGACGATCAGAGCGACGGTCTCGATGAGGCGGATCTGGGGTGTCGAGAACTCGAACTGCTCCAGCCAATCGCTCATGAATGGGGAGATTACGCCAACGGCCCGTCGGACAACACTTCTCCCAGCCATGCCGCCAGGACACGAGCACAGGTCTCGACCTCATCGAGGGGCACGAACTCGTCGGCGGCGTGCGCATGCCTCACGTCACCCGGTCCGTACATGACGGTCGGCGTGGCTCCGACATTGATCATCAACCGCATGTCGGCGCCATAGGGCACCCCGACCAGGCCGGGGCGACGTCCCGTGATCTTCTCTGCAGCCTCGGCGAGACCCACGGGGAGGGGGTGTTCTGGCGGGATCCGGGACGAGTCGAACCTCCCGCCCCACACCTCGAGACCCACCGGCAGGGTCGACAGGAAGTCATGGGATTGCCATGCCTCGGTGACCGCCGCCCGGAGATCGTCGGCGGCCTGCGACCCGTCCTGTCCCAGCTTGACCCCGTAGCGACCGTCTGCCACGACCTCGTCGATCACCGTCGATGCCCAGTTGCCGCCTCGCACCTTGCCGACGATGGTCGGATAAGGGAGTCCGATCGCCCGCATCAGCGGATCGGTTTCCGCCTCGTTGCGTGCCGCCTCGTCGGCCCGGAGCGCCTCCACCAGATAGAACAGATTGTCGAGCGCCGACACTCCTTCGAGCCGCCTGGAAGCGTGGGCGGCCTTCCCCGGGACCGTCAGCGTGAAGGTGATGGCTCCCCCGTGGGCCACGACGATGTCCAAGCCTGTCGGTTCGGTTATCACTGCCATGTCCCCGGTGAGCCCGGCACGGATGGCTGCGAACGTCCCGGCCCCGCCGTCCTCCTCGGCCGGAACGGAGACGAAGACCACCTCGCCCCGGATCTCGTCCCGATCCAGGAGGCGCAACGCCTCCAGTGCGGCAACGAGACCCCCCTTCATGTCGCAGGCTCCCCTGCCGTAGAGCCGGCCATCCCTGATCGAAGGCTCGAATGGGGGTGTGGTCCACGAACCGCCGGCGGGGACGACGTCGCAATGCGCGATCAAAAGGATGCGGGGGCCCGGCTTGCCGGTCGCCAGCCGGCCGACCACGACCGGCAGTTCGGTGCGAGGGACTTCCATGCCCGGGAACTCGGGATCGTCCACCAGTTCCGCGAGGTCGGGGGCGATTCGTTCGACATGGAGGCCGGACCCGGCGAGGAGGCCGGCGATCTGATCCTGGATGTCGCTCTCCTGTCCGGTGATCGATGGCGTGGCAACCAGCGCGGCCAGGTCGGCCGATATGCGATTCATGCCCGCTTCAGGGGCCGGGTGAGGCATGTGGGTCCGCCGGATCCATTGATGCAGATCTCATGCCCGTAGAAGGAGTGAACCTCCACTCCGGCCTCTTCCATCAATCGCCTCGTTGCCGGGCTGCCTTCGACGACCACCGCCACCCCGGGGCGCACCGTCAGGACGTTGCAGGCGAGGGTGGCCACCTCATCCGGTGGGATGGCAAGCATCTCGACACCGAAGTCGAGCAGCAGCTCGTGCAGTCCGGCGGGGAGGCGAGGCAGTTCCACCACGGCGAGATCGTCGCGGAGCGGTGAGATGACACTCAGCAGATGGAGGCATTCGTCGGGCCCTGCGTCGTAGGGCACGTCGAACACATGGACCTCGCCGCCGAGCAGTGGCATCAACTGCTCGATGCCACTGCGATTGGTGCGAAGCGACCGGCCGATGCACACGACATCGGGCCTGAGCCAGAAGACGTCCCCGCCGTCGACGGTGCCGGGCGGCTCGATTCGCCCGATGACCGGGATCCCGTTGGCGGTGAACCAGTCGCCCTGAGCGTCCTCTTCCCCGCGCCGGTTCGGCTTGCCGGACCGGAGCAATACGGCCCCGCGGTCGGTGACCAGGGCGGGGTCGTATTGGTAGATGAGGTCGGGGCTCTCGGTATCGACGTCGAGATCGTGCACCACGACGCCCAGGCTTTCGAGCAAAGAGGCGAAAGCGTCGTGCTCGCGCTCGGCCTCGGCCAGGTCCACCTGCCACCGGTATCCGTGGGCCGGGTCGTCGAAGGCCGCCCCGAAGCTCGGGCCGGGCCGTTTGACGAGCACGTGCTCCAGGGGGGAGGTCATGCTCTGGGCGCCGTACGGGATCATCAGGCGATCGTATCCACCGGAGGGGCACCCTGAGCCACCCTTGGGGGGTGTCCCCGGTGGTGCAGGAACTCCCGGACCGCTTCATTGATCCACATGAAGACCATCCAGAGGGCACGCGCCATCGCCGAGGCGACTCCCGATTCCCGGAATCGCTACATCGATTTCCTGCGGGCTGCATCGATCCTGGTGGTGGTGTTCGGCCACTGGTTGATGGCTGCCCCATTCCTCGCAGCCGACGGCGAACTGGCCCTCGGCGGGCTGATCGGCCGGTTCCGTTCGGCGCAGGCACTCACCTGGCTCTTGCAGGTCATGCCGATCTTCTTCCTCGTCGGCGGCTTCGCCAACGCCGGTTCATGGAGAAGCGCCCGCAAGCGAGGCGTCGTGTACCCGGCGTGGCTCAGGGAACGGCTTCGCCGGCTCTTGTTGCCGGTGATGCCCCTGCTGGCAGCCTGGGCGGCAATCGCCTTCGTCGCCCACCGGGCGGGCATCGACACCGAACTGATCCGTGTCGGATCGCAGGCAGCCCTGGTTCCCGTGTGGTTCCTGGCGACCTATGTATTGGTGGTCACGCTGGTTCCGGCCACTCTCGGGGCCTGGGAGAGGTTCGGATGGATGGCGCCCATCGCCGCCACGTCGATGGCGGCGTTGGTGGACTTCGTCGACCTCGGTCTCGGCTTCTCCCCTGTCCGCTGGCTCAACTACGTCTTCGTCTGGAACGCCGTTCACATGCTTGGCTACGCCTGGGCAGATGGACGCTCCGGCCGGATGCCCGCCCTGGTCTCGGCGACCGGATTCGCCTCCCTGGCCGCGCTGGTCAACCTGGGACCGTACCCGCTGGCGATGGTCGGCCTCGACGCGGCACCTGTCACCAACTCGAACCCACCGAAGGTCACGCTGGTCGCCCTCGCCGTCTTCCAGTTCGGACTCGCTCGTCTTCTCGAGCGGCCGGTCTCGGCATGGCTGGCCAAGGTCAGGCCCTGGACGGGGGTGGTTGCGGTGAGCGGTTCCATCATGACCCTCTATCTGTGGCACCTGACCGCGATGGTCGCCCTGATCGGAGCCCAGCTGTGGGCGGGCGGCCTCGGTTTGGCAGTCGCGCCGGCCTCGAGTCTCTGGTGGCTGACCCGCCCGGTGTGGCTGGCGATCCTGATCGCGGCAACGGTTCCCTTGCTGGGAATGTTCGGCCGGTTCGAACGACCTGCCCCCGACCGCCGGCCCGCACCCCGTGCTTGGCGCCCCGTCGCCGCCGCAGTGCTGTCGTGCGCCGGGCTCGGGTTCCTTGCGGGTTACGGCATCGCCGACGCAGACGGTTTGAACGGCCTGGCGCTTTCGTTGCCGTTCGCAGGCATCGTCATCGGCGGCGTGTCCGGGTCAATGACACGGCGATCGACATCCGGATTCATAGGCTGACCCTCCATGACGGCCACCTGGACTCGAGCGCGGCGGGTTGCATCATCGACCCCCGCTGAACGCAACCGCTACGTCGATCTCCTGCGAGCGCTGTCGATCGTGGTCGTGGTGGTCGGCCACTGGCTGATGGCCGCTCCGGAACTCGAACCGAACGGCGATCTCATCGCCGGTCACGTGCTCGCCGACCTGCCGTGGACGCAGTGGCTCACCTGGGCGTTCCAGGTGATGCCGATCTTCTTCATGGTGGGTGGATACGCCAATGCCGCCTCGTGGAGGTCGGCGCGCAGTCGAGGCGAGGGCTATGGGACATGGATCCACGGCAGGCTCCACCGACTGGTGCTCCCCGTGTTGCCGCTGGTGGCGGTGTGGACCGCGCTGGCGGCGGTCCTTCTCGCCGTGGACTTCGATCCCGCCCTGGTGCGGATCGGTTCCCAAACCGCACTGGTGCCGGTCTGGTTCCTGGCCGTCTACATCGCGGTGGCCGCTCTGGCGCCGCTCACCCTGGCGGCGTGGGAACGCTGGGGATGGATCTCGTTCGGGTTCGGCGTGGTGGCGGCAGTGCTCACCGACTGGATCTCGATCTCGCTCGACAACGACTGGATCGGCTGGCTCAACTACCTCTTCATCTGGGGTTCGGTCCATCAATTGGGGTATGCCTGGCGAGATGATCGACTGGTCGGGTTCAGGAGGACGCTGACCTGGGGCGTGGTCGGCCTCGGCTCACTGCTGATCCTCGTGTCGGTGTTCGACTACCCGGTCAGCATGGTGGGCGTTCCGGGCGCCGATGTGAACAACACCCTTCCGCCCCGGCTGCCGCTTCTCGCGCTAGGCGTCTTCCAGACGGGTCTGCTCCTTGCGGCGGAGAGGCCGGCGAGGCGGATCCTCGACCGCGAGACATTGTGGACCGGGACGGTCCTCGTCAACTCGATGATCATGACGATCTATCTGTGGCACCTCACCGCGATGGTGGCGCTCCTGGGGATCCTGCTGGCGCTGGGAGG
>JBFGRR010000076.1:0-7364 GCA_041567215.1 Acidimicrobiia bacterium
CGAGGACCCAGGTGTTGGTCTCTGCGAACCAGAGCGAGGCGGAGTCGAGGATCACGCGTCGGGCTCCCCGGCGAGACGGAACGTCGCGAAGACGCCCTCGACGCCTCTCAGGTCGCCGATCAGCCGCGGCAGCTGGCCCGGATCGGAGAGTTCCACCTCGTATCTGAGGATCGCCACCCGGTCGCGTCCGCTGATCGACGAGGAGGCGGTGATGTTCCCACCGGAGTCGGAGATGACGCTCGTCACGTCGCGGAGGAGCTTGGTGCGGTCGAGAGCTTCCACCTGGATCCACACCGTGAAGGTGCCGACCCGCTCCGGGGGCCATGACACCTCGACCATCCTCTCCTTGCGCTCGCTCTCGAGGACCGAGATGTTCGTGCAGTCGGCGCGATGCACCGAAACCCCTCTACCCACCGTGACGAATCCGATGATCGGATCGCCGGGCACCGGGGCACAGCAACGGGCGACGCGCACCATCATGTCGTCGAGGCCCTCCACGTTGATTCCAGGGCCTGCCGACTGGTACTTGCGCGGTCTCACCGGCGCCAGCAGGTCTTCCTCGTCGACCTCGGTGCGGACCATCCGGACCATCTTCTGAACCACCGAATTCGCACCGATGTCGCCCTCGCCGACGGCCACCATCAGCGAGTCGACATCGGCCCGGCTGTGGTCGGCGGCGATGTCCTTGAGGAGGGCCTCGCGCTCGTTGTGGCCCAACCCGAGACCCTCTTTGCGGAGGAGGCCCATCACCTCGTCGCGGCCCTCGGCCAGCGCCTGTTCCCGGCGCTCCTTGAGGAACCACTGTTTGATCTTGGCCCTTGCCCGGGACGTGCGGACGAAATTGAGCCAGTCTCGCGAAGGTCCGGCCTCCCGGCTCTTCGACGTCAAGACCTCGACGATGTCACCAGACTCGAGACGGGTGGAGAGCGGCAGGAGCCGGCCGTTCACCCTCGCCCCGACGCAGCGATGGCCGACCTCTGTGTGGACGGCGTAGGCGAAGTCGACGGCGGTGGCGTCTCGGGGGAGGGTCTTGACGTCACCGGCTGGTGTCAGGACGAAGACCTCGTCCTGGTAGAGATCCAGTTTCAGCTCGTCGAGGAACTCCTCGGGGTCTGTGGTGTCCTCGAGCGCCTGGAGTTGGCTCATCCAATCGAGATTGGCGGCCTCCGCCCCTTCTTTGTAGCGCCAATGGGCGGCGATCCCCGACTCGGCGATGCGATGCATCTCGGCGGTCCGAATCTGGATCTCCAATGGCTTCCCGTCCGGACCGATGACCGTCGTGTGGAGCGATTGGTAGAGGTTGAACTTGGGCATGGCGATGAAGTCCTTGAAACGGCCCGAGACGGGGACCCATTTGGCGTGGACGAGGCCGAGAACGCCGTAGCACTCCTGCACCGAGCTGGTGATCACCCTCAAACCGATCAGATCGTGGATGTCGTCGAAGGGGCGACCCTGCTCGACCATCTTCCGGTAGATCGAGTAGTGATGCTTGGGTCGGCCGAAGACCTCCGCCGTCACGCCCGCTTCGGCGATCATTCCGCCCACCTCGGCGACCATCCTCTCGATGAAGGCCTCCCGTTCCGGGGCTCGCACCGCCAGACGCTCCTCGATCTCTGCGTGGGGACCCGGGTAGAGGACCTTGAAACTCCGATCCTCGAGTTCGTGCTTTATCTCCTGGACGCCGAGTCGGTGCGCTAGAGGCGCATATACATCCAGCGTCTCCCTCGCCACCCGGACTTGCTTCTCCTCCCTGAGGAAAGAGACGGTGCGCATGTTGTGGAGACGGTCGGCGAGCTTGATCAGGAGAACCCGCACGTCCTGGGCCATCGCCACGACCATCTTCCTGATGGTCGCCGCCTGCGCCTGCTCACGGCTCGAGTAGGAGATGCGGTCGAGCTTGGTGACTCCGTCGATGAGGTAGGCGATCTCCTGGCCGAAGGTCGTCGAGAGTTGCTCGAGGGTCAACGAGGTGTCCTCGACGGTGTCATGGAGCAGCGATGCAGCGAGCGTCGCCGAGTCGAGCCCGTATTCGGCGAGGATCGCCGTCACCGCCACAGGGTGATTGATGAAGTCCTCGCCCGATTTCCGCACCTGACCGGCGTGGGCCTCCCTGGCGACCTCGTAGGCCCGTGTCAGAAGTGAGGCGTCGCCGCCGGGGTGACGGTCGAGAAAGGTGGCCAGCAGTGCCGAAAAGCCATCGTCCGGCGCGGTTTCAGTCGTAACTGAGGATTGCATGGAACGGCACCCCGTCGAGTAGCTGCCTGCCGTCGAGGAAACCGAGCTCGATGAAGACCGCGAATCCGGCGATGTCGGCTCCCATGCGTCGCAGCAGCGCGATCGCCGCTGCCGCCGTGCCGCCCGTGGCGATCACGTCGTCGACGATGAGAACTCTGTCCCCAGGGGATACCGCATCGACGTGGATCTCGAGGGCGTCTGTGCCGTATTCGAGATCGTATTCCTCCCGGTGCACCTCGAACGGCAGCTTGCCTGGCTTGCGGATCGGGATGAAACCGGCGCCCAGCCGCTCGGCAACCGGCGCCGCGAGCGTGAAACCACGAGCCTCAATGCCTGCAACCTTGGTGATGCCGTGCGAGGCGAAGGGCTGGACCATCCCCGCCAGGAGCCTTGCGAAGCCACCGGGATCGCCGAGGACGGGAGTGATGTCGTAGAAGAGCACACCCGGCTTGGGATAGTCGGGGATCTCTCGGATCAAACGCCGGATTTCGTCCACTGCAGAAGCCTAACGCCGCCGGCGCTTCTTCTTCGGTGGCCGTGCGACGACTCCGGTTGGCGCAGCCGGCGTCCCGGTGCCCGGCGATGCCTTCGGGGCCGGAGACGGAGACGGAGGCGAGAGGCGCGCCTCTTTGGCAGCGGCGCGCTTTTCGAGCCGCTCTTTGTGCTCGACCCACTCGGGCTCGCCCCCCTTCCACTTGGCGAGCAGCGGACCGGCCACGAAGATCGACGAGTAGGTACCGACTCCGATCCCGACGAACAGTGCCAGCGCGAACTCCTGAAGACTCGCGGCTCCGAGCAGGATCGACCCAACGAACAGCAGGCTTCCCACCGGAAGCAGCGATGTCAGCGAGGTGGCCAGCGAGCGCATCAGAACCTGGTTCATCGACCGGTTGACGATGTCCTCGTATGGAAGGACGTCGGCGAGGTCACCTTCGAACTCACGCACCTTGTCGAAGACGACGACGGTGTCATAGAGCGAGTAACCCAGGATGGTGAGGATGGCCACGACCGTCGCGGGTGTGACCTCGAAGCCGGTCAGCGCGTAGATGCCCACGGTGATGATCAGGTCGTGAGCCAATGCCACCAGCCCCGCCATGGCCATCTTCCATTGGAGCCTGATCGTGATGAACACCGCGGCCGCAGCGAGGAACACCAACAGGGCGATCACGGCTTGGCGAGCCACCAGCGCTCCGAAGGTCGGGCCCACTGCGTCGATCGAAGCGTCTACACGGTTGGTCCCGGTGACGGCGCTGATGGCATCGACCATCGCGTCCTCGGCATCCTGGTCGAGAGCACCGGTCTGGATCCGGACGGCGGCACCGTCATCGACCAGTTGGATCCTCGGATCGGCGACGCCGGCCGCTCTGATCGCTTCGCGCAGTTCAGCCACCGTGGCGCCCGAGGGGTTCTCGGCGGCGACGGCGACCCCGCCTCGGAATTCGAGGCCCAGGTTGAGCTGGAGAACGGCCAGCGCCAGCAAGGAGACCCCGACCATCACCGAGGAGATGATCAGCCAGCGCTTGCGCAGACCGACGAAGTCGAACTCGGTCTGACCCCGCATGAGTCGGCGGATAGCCGGGTTCATGAGGCACTCCGGACGAGGCCGGCAGCGCCGGCGATCGAGAACCTGCCCCCGTCGCCGAAGCGGCTGTGGCCGAGAATCCAGGCGGCGCGCCGGGTGAACGCCCTGGCGATGATGAGGTCGAGGATGGTGGCGAGACCCAGGGACAGGGCAAAGCCCTTGACAGGTCCAACCGCCAGGATCCAAAGGAGACCGGCACCGAGCAGCGAGACCGAGTCGGCTGTCAGGATGGTGCGGTAAGCGGCGGTGAAACCGTCCACCACCGAAGATGGCACCGTCTTCCCAGATCTCATCTCGTCTTTGATCCTCTCGAAATAGACGATGTAGGAGTCGGCGGTTATCCCTACCGAGACGATCACCCCCGTGACACCCGCCAGGGTCAGCGTGAGACCGCGGTATTCCCCGAGGAGGATGAAGACCGACAGCAGGAGCGTTCCGAAGACCGTGAGTCCGACGATCGCCACCATCCCGAGCGCGCGGTAGTAGAGGACCAGGGCGAAAGCCACCAGAAGGAGGCCGGCGAGACCGGCCACCAGGCCGATCTGGAGCGAGTCGGCTCCGAGTGTCGCCGATACCTTCTGAACCTGCGAGCGCTCGAAAGACACCGGAAGCGATCCATACCGCAAGGTGATGGCGAGGTCGCGGGCCTGGGTTTCGTCTTCGACGCTCGAGCCGAGCGTGATCTGTGCCCTGCCACCTGTGATGCCCACCCCCGGCGCAACCGATGGGTTGACCTCGGGGGCCGAGATCACCTGGCCGTCGAGAACGATGGCGATCTGGCGCCGCGGGTCTCCGGTGGTGAAGCTCGCGGCGTCACCGGTCAATGTGGCGAACTTCTCTCCCCCCGCTGAGGTGAGGTCGAGAGAGACGACCCATTGGGACTGCTGTGTGTCGAACCCGGGGATTGCCTGGCTGACGTCGCCGCCAAGCAATTGCGAGGGGCCGACGTGGAGCACCTGAGATCCGAACTGGGTCTCGTAGAGGAGGTAGGACTCTTGATCCGGCGAGTCGCTGACGGTTATGCCGGTCTCGGGGTCGAGGCCCGGCGGGGGCGGCGGGGTCTCCTCGGCGAGAGTGGTGGTCGTGGTCTCTTCTGGCGGGGTGGTGGTCGTCTCACCGGCAATCGTGGTGGTCGTCGTCGCGGTGGGATCCACGTAGAGGGAACCGAGCGGGCCGATGGGGCCGAACGTGGCACCGAGGACCGGGCGGAAGGACAGTTGCCCGGTCTGCCCGATGGCCTCGAGGGCCCGTCGCTCGTCTTCGACACCCGGCAGCTGCACGAGCACCGTGCCGTTGCCGGAGATCTGGATCTCCGGCTCCTGGACGCTTCCGATCTGCTCGATCCGGCTTCGCATGATCTCGACAGCCTTGGAGAGCACCTCTTCGTCCGTGTCGCTGGGGGCAGTGAGGACTACCGAAGTTCCTCCCTGGAGATCCAGACCGAGCTTGGGAGCGAGGCCCACTGCGGTCAGGAACCCGAGCCCGCCCCAGGCAAGCGCGAGGACCACCGCGAGGCCGATGATTCGACGGCGCATCAGCTGGGTCGCGACGAAACGGCTCGCCTGGCGACGCGGAGACGCCCGGACTCGACCTCGAGTACGACGCTCGTCTCGTCCAGGGCGATCACACGGCCCATGACCCCACCGATGGTCTGGACTTCGTCACCGACCTCGAGACCGGCTTGGAGGGCTTGCTGCTGCTTCATGCGGGTGCGCTGAGGCCGGATGAACATGAACCAGAACACACCCAGCATGAGGACGATGAAGATCAGCGAGCCGAATCCACTGCTGGTGGCGGCTTCCTGAGCGAGGATTGGTTGGAAAGTCACTGTTGCCTTCTATGGAATCGTGGCTTGGAGAAACGGCAGGTTAGCTATCTCGCAGAGCCTGCCCATCAAGAGCGCCGCTCGACGGTCGCGCGATGGAATTCGGCGAAGGTGCCGATTTCGATCGACCGGCGCGCTCGGTCGAGCAGACCGAGCGTGTAGTGGAGGTTGTGTAGCGAGAGCAACCGGAACGCCGTCAGCTCGTTGGTGACGAGCAGATGACGGAGGTAGGCACGCGAAACGGTGCCGCAGGTGTGACAACCGCAGCCCTCCTCGAGCGGCCGTCCATCGGCGGCGAACTCGGCTCGGCGCAGGTTGAAGTCTCCCCCGCCGGAGAGGATCCGCCCGTGTCTGGCGAGGCGCGTCGGCCACACGCAGTCGAACAGGTCGGCCCCTCGCGCGATGGCGTCGAGCACACCCTCCGAGTCCCCCAGACCCATCACGTAGCGGACCTTCCCCGCCGGGAGCTCGTCAAAGGCCGCTTCCAATGCGAGGTTCCTCTCCACGGGGTCCTCGCCGACGGAGAGACCGCCGATACCGAACCCGACGAATCCGAGCGCTGCGGTCAGGCGGGCACTCCGCGACCTCAGATCGGGATCGACACCTCCCTGGACGATGCCGAACAATGCCTGGTCGGGGCGGTCGTGCACGGCGATTGCCCGCTCCGACCAACGCAGCGTTTGCTCCATGGCGAGCCGCACCCGTTCCGTGGGCGCGGGCAGGCCGACCAGGACGTCCAGCACCATGGCGACATCCACCCCCAGCTGCTGCTGGATCCGTACCGCCTCCTCTGGAGTGAGCCTCACCGTGGATCCGTCATAGGTGGAACGGAAGGTCGCTCCCTCCTCATCGATCGCCGGCTCCAGGGAGAAGATCTGATACCCGCCCGAATCGGTGAGGATCGGGCCATCCCACCCCATGAAGCGGTGGAGCCCGCCCAGTTCGGCGATCGTCTCCGCGCCGGGACGCAGCATCAGGTGATATGTGTTCGAGAGAACCATCTGGGTCCCCACCGATCGCAGGTCCTCGGCATCGAGAGCCTTGACGACCCCGCGGGTTCCCACCGGCATGAAGGTGGGGGTCGCCACGCTGCCATGGGCAAGCTCGAGCCTCCCGGCCCTGACCAGACCATCGGATGCCTCGACCTCGAATCGGCCGTTCACGACCAGCGCTCACAGAACATGGCATCTCCAAACGACAGAAACCGGTAGCCGCGCTCGACGGCGACCTCGTAGGCGGTGCGCCAGCCCGGCCCCATGAAACCGGCGATCATCACTATCAGGCTCGAGCGTGGCATGTGGAAGTTGGTGACGAGGGCGTCGACCACCGAGAACTCGGCACCGGGATGGAGGAACAGGTCTGTTTCCCCGGAGAGCGGCGATACCGCTCCTCCGCCGGCTGCGGCCGCCTCCAGCGCACGCACCGAGGTGGTGCCCACTGCGACCACCCTCCCCCTCCGCTGTCTGGTCCTCTCGACGGCATCGGCCACCGCTCCGTCCACCCGGATGACCTCGCGGTGCATGCGGTGATCGGTGATGCGGTCTACCGAGATGGGACGGAAGGTGTCGAGGCCGATCTCCAACTCGACGGTGGCCGTCTCCACACCGGCCTCTGTCACCGCCTCCATGAGCCGGGGTGTGAAGTGGAGACCGGCAGTGGGTGCCGCGGCCGAACCGGGAGCTTCCGCCCACAGTGTCTGATATCTGCCGGGGTCATCGAGGC
>JBFGRR010000077.1:0-7319 GCA_041567215.1 Acidimicrobiia bacterium
GAACTCCTCGTAGGCGGCCGCCTTGTCCACGTAACGGACCGACTTGACCTCCTCCCAGGAATCCACCTCCGCGAGAAGCTGGAGCTGACCGTCGAGTGAAAGGCCGCCCTCGTCGACGTCCTTGAGGAACGTGACGACATGCGTTCCCTGTTGCCACGCGAGCGTATTGATCGCGAGCAACTGGTTGAGAACCAGGGCGCCGAAAGCCAGCGACAGAGAGATGAAAACGGCGAGAACCGCTCCGGTGACCACCAGCGCGTTGCGGCGCAGATTCACCAGCGCCTCCCGCATGAGGAATGCGATGCGGCTCATGTCTCCTCGCCGCCTTCATCGGCGGCGGCTGGGGCCGGTTCCGGCGTCTCGATGTCGGGGGTCTCAGCCCCGTCCATGTCGGATTCGGCCTCTTCATCCGCATCTTCGGAGTCGGCGAGCGCTTCATCCTCGAGCGGCGGGATCGCCGCCATGGTGGCCGTCTCGTACCGTCCGGCGAGGTCGTCACGGATCACAGCCCCATCGTCGATCTCCACCACACGGCGCTGCATGGCATCGACGATCGCGTGATCGTGGGTGGCCATCACGATGGTCGTACCCGTTCGGTTGATGCGGTCGAGGAGCTTCATGATCCCGACGGAAGTGGTCGGATCGAGGTTCCCGGTCGGCTCGTCCGCGAGCAGGATCGGCGGCCGATTGACGAAAGCCCGGGCCACGGAGACCCTCTGCTGCTCACCGCCGGAGAGTTGGCGGGGGTACCGCTCACCCTTGTCTGCGAGGCCCACCAGGTCGAGGACCTGATCCACCTGGGGGCGGATCACCGACCGTGGGCGTCCCAGCACCTCGAGGGCGAAGGCGACGTTCTCGAAGACGGTCTTGTTCGGGAGCAGCTTGAAGTCCTGGAAGACCGTGCCGATCGATCGCCTCAGGAACGGCACCTTCCAGTTGGGGATGGTGGTTATGTCCTTGCCGGCGACCCAGATCGTCCCGCGAGTGATCGGCTCCTGGCGCAGCATCAGACGGATGAGCGTCGACTTGCCCGACCCTGAAGGGCCGACCAGGAAGACGAACTCACCTTTCTGGATGTCGAGAGTCACGTCGCGTGCGGCGACCGTGCCACCCTCGTACACCTTGGTGACGTTTTCGAGTCGGATCACGTGAAATCTCCGTCGCCGCGCGCATCTATCGCACGGCGTAAATGAATCGTTGGAAGGCTACCAGTGACCCGGTGCTGTCTAGTTCAATCCGCTCTCAGCGTGCGCAGCGAGCGAGCGGTGGACGGCCCGGCCTCAGATCACGGCTTCGTGACGGGCCCGGCGCCAGCGTAGGTATGCCTCCACGAACTCGTCGAGCGACCCGTCCAGCACGGCCTGAACGTTGCCGATCTCGGTGTCGGTGCGAAGGTCCTTGGCCATCTGATACGGCTGAAGCACGTAGCTGCGGATCTGCCGGCCCCATGCCGCCTCGCTCTGGTCGCCACGGATCTCCTGCAGGTGGGCCTGCGCCTCCTGGCGCGTGCGCTCGGCGAGTTTCGATCGCAGGTGAGCCATTGCCTTGGCCCGGTTCTGGAGCTGCGACCGCTCGTTCTGGCAGGACACCACGATCCCCGTCGGTAGGTGGGTGATCCGCACCGCCGAGTCGGTGGTGTTCACATGCTGGCCGCCCGCTCCCTGGGAGCGGAAAGTGTCGACGCGAAGGTCCTCGTCGTTGATCTCGACCTCCGCATCCTCTCCCATGTCGGGCACCACATCGACGCCTGCGAACGAGGTGTGGCGCCGGGCGTTCGAGTCGAACGGGCTGATGCGAACCAGCCGGTGGGTGCCCCGCTCCCCCTCCAGGGTCCCGTAGGCGCGATCGCCACCGACCGTCATCGTGGCCGACTTGATGCCGGCTTCCTCACCCTCCATCACATCATCCACGGTGACCGAGAAACCCTTGCTGGTGAGGTAGCGCTCGTACATGCGGAACATCATCTCGGCCCAATCCTGGGCATCCACGCCGCCGGCACCTGCGTACACGGTGACGATGGCGGGGTACTCGTCGTACTCCCCGAAGTAGAGGGACTCGAGCTCGAGACCCGCCAGTTCCCCGGAAACGCTGCGGAGAACGGCCAGTGCCTCCCCGCTCGACTCCTCATCCCCGAAACCGATCAGAACCTCGACATCATCGAGCGACTCCTCGAGACCGCCGACCAACTCGAAAAGCCCCTCATAACGGGCCAGACGCTGCGATACCGCACGGGCCCGGTCGGGATCGTCCCAGAGATCGGGCGAAGACGCCTTCTCGCGCAGTTCGTCGAGTTCCCGAGCCTTCGTCTCGAGATCGAGAAACCGGCGAGCTTCCACCAGCCGGTTGCGCAATTGCGAGAGCGTCTCCTTGGGGTCGGTGATCTCGATCGTCATGCCGGGTTGAGGGTACCTGCGGCCTGGTCAGGCAACGGCGCCGTGACAGCGCTTGTACTTGTTGCCGCTGCCACAGGGACACGGGTCGTTGCGGCCGATCTTCTCGCCCGTCGTCACCGGCTTCTTCGCAGCGGGAGGCCCGCTGCCGGCCGCAGCCGACGCCCCGACCATCGCCGGTACCGGCTGGGCCCGAGGAGCCTGGGCCCGCGGCTGAGCAAGTTGAACGTGATAGAGGTAGCGGACCGAGTCGCGCCGGACAGACTCGATCATCTCGGCGAACAGGTCGTATCCCTCACGCTGATACTCGGTGAGCGGATCGCGCTGACCCATCGCCCGCAGACCGATGCCGGCACGCAGGTAATCCATTTCAGAGAGGTGGTCGCGCCACTTGTTGTCGATGATCGACAGCATCACCGAGCGTTCGACCTGGCGCATCACCTCGGGCGTCAGTTCTTCCTCGCGAGCGTCATAGGCAAGCCGGGCGTCATCGAGAGCACGATCCACGACCTGCTTCACGTCGACGCGATCTCCAAACATTTCTCGCTCGTAGGAGGTCGGGAAGAACTGGCCGAGCTCCTTGTTGAGCTCCTCCCAGTCCCACTCCGAAGGTGCAGCGTCCCCGAGGACGGTCTCCACGGTGTCCTCGATCACCCGGTCGATCCACTCGCTCGACAGCTCGTCGGTGAGGTCTCCGTTGAGGATCCCCGAGCGCCACTCGTAGATGACCTCACGCTGGCGGTTCATGATCTCGTCGTACTTCAGGACGTTCTTGCGAATCTCGAAGTTCTGCGACTCGACCTGGCTCTGCGCACGCTCCACGGCCTTGTTGACCATCGAGTGCTCAATGGGGACGTCCTCGGGGATCTTCAACCTGTCCATGATCCCCGAGACCCGGTCACCCTGGAACCGCCTCATGAGGTCGTCTTCGAGCGAAAGGTAGAAGCGGGTCTCCCCCGGGTCGCCCTGACGACCGGAGCGGCCACGCAGCTGGTTGTCGATGCGCCGCGAATCGTGCCGTTCGGTGCCGAGGACATAGAGGCCGCCAGCCTCGATGACCTTCGCCTTGTCGGCCTTGATCTGCGCGGCAAAGCCCTTGGCCAGCTCGTGGAGCTTCTCGTCGTATGAAGGATCCCCCGGCGCGACGCCGCTGCGCTTCAGCTCCAGCTTGGCCATGCCCTCGGGATTCCCGCCGAGCATGATGTCCACGCCACGGCCGGCCATGTTGGTGGCGACCGTCACGGCACCAGGTCGGCCTGCCTGGGCGATGATCTCGGCTTCCCGGGCATGGTGCTTGGCGTTGAGCACCTCATGCGGCACACCGCGACGGTTGAGCTGCTTGGAGATCGTCTCCGACTTCTCGATCGAAATGGTGCCCAGGAGCACCGGCTGCCCGTTCTTGTGGCGCTGCTCGACGTCTTCGACCAGCGCACCGAACTTGGCCACCTCGGTCTGATAGACGAGATCGGCCTCGTCCTTGCGGGCGATCGGGACGTTGGTCGGCACCACGATGACCTGAAGGTTGTAGATCTGGGCGAGTTCGGCCGCCTCGGTCTCGGCCGTGCCGGTCATCCCTGCGAGCTTCTCGTAGAGCCGGAAATAGTTCTGCAAGGTGATCGTCGCCAGGGTCTGGTTCTCCTCGCGGATGGCGACGCCCTCTTTCGCCTCGATCGCCTGATGAAGGCCTTCGGAGTAGCGGCGCCCTTCGAGGACCCGGCCCGTGAACTCGTCGACGATCTTCACCTCGCCGTGATCGATCAGGTAGTCGACGTCGTTCTTGTAGAGCTCCTTGGCCTTGAGGGCCACCTCGAAGTGGTGGACCAGATCGACGGCGGCATGGTCGTAGAGGTTCTCGACACCGAGAATCTGCTCGAGCCGTGCCACCCCCTCCTCCGTCGATAGGACCTGGCGCTTCGCCTCGTCGACCTCGTAGTCGACGTCTCTTCGGAGGCGGTTGACGATCCGCGCGAAGTCCCGGTACCACTTGGCGGAGTCTCCGACCCGCCCCGAGATGATCAGAGGCGTTCTCGCCTCGTCGATGAGGATCGAGTCGACCTCGTCCACGATGGCGAAGTGGTGCCCGCGCTGAACCATGTCGCTCACCCGCATGGCCATGTTGTCTCGCAGGTAGTCGAACCCGAACTCGTTGTTGGTGCCGTATGTGACGTCTGCGTTGTAGGCGGGACGGCGCTCCTCGGGAGTCATGCCAGCCTGGATGAGGCCGACCTCCAGACCGAGGAACTCATGGACTGCGCCCATCCACTCGGCGTCACGGGAGGCCAGGTAGTCGTTCACCGTCACGACATGCACGCCCTTGCCGGTGAGACCGTTGAGATAGACGGGCAGCGTGGAGACCAGGGTCTTTCCCTCACCGGTCTTCATCTCGGCGACCATCCCGCGATGCATGGCCGCACCGCCGATGATCTGAACGTCGAAATGCCGCTGTTCGAGAACACGCTTGGCGGCTTCACGAACGACGGTGAACGCCGGGATCATGATGTCGTCGAGGGAGGCCCCGTTGGCCAACTGCTCGCGAAATGAGGCCGTCTTCGCCTTCAGGTCGGCGTCTGACAGCTTCTCGTACTCGGGTTCTAGGTCGTTGACGGCGTTGGCGATCCCCTGCAGTTCTTTGAGGTTGCGGCCTTCGCCGACGCGCAGGATTTTCGAAAAGACAGACATGTGATCGTGAATGGTACCGACCGCTGGGGGCTGTGAGGAAGGCCTGCGTCAGCCGACGGAGATCAGGTCCTCACGGATGGCATAGAGAACCGCCTCGTTGCGGGACTTGAGCCCGAGTTTGTCGAGGATGTTGCGGACGTGGTTCTTCACCGTGTTCTCTGAGATGAAGAGTTTCTCGCCGATCTGGCGTGAGGTGAGCCCGGTCGATATGCACTCGAGCACCTCTAGCTCGCGGCCGGTCAGGGCCGGCCTGCGCAAGTGGTTGGTCTCGCGGTGCTTCAAGAGATGAGCCACGGTGTCGAAGAGCTTGCCCCCCATGTCCGGCGAGACCACGGCTCCGCCGTCGAGCACGTCCTTCACCGCCTGGATCAGCACCGGCATGGCGGTGTCCTTCACGACATAGCCACGCGCACCACCCTTGATCGCCTTGAGCAGGTCGTCCTCCGACTCCGAGGAGGTGAGAAGAACCACCTTGGACCGCGGAGACGACTGGATGATCTTCGAGAGCACTTCCAGCCCTGACATCCCCGGCATGAGAACGTCGAGCATCACCAGGTCCGGCTGGTGCTCCTTGGCCAGCGACACGGCGGCCATGGCGTCGCCTGCCCGGGCGACGACCTCGAATCCCTCGTCGTCGAAAGCGGCAGCCAGCCCCGCCTGGAACAACAGGGCATCATCGACGATGAGGACGGTGGGTCTGTTCATGCCGGCTCTATCAGTCCGAGACGTCTGTCGCGACGGCGATACAGAACGCTCTGCTTGTCGTTGGCTGCATTGAGAAAGAAGAAGAAATCATGACCGAGCATTTCCATCTGGAGAGTTGCTTCTTCGATAGTCATCGGCTTCATGACGAATTGCTTGACCCGAAATACGTCCTCTTCCGGATTTTCCGCCTCCTGTCGCACGCCGGGGACCACCTCGGGCTTGCGGTGTGAGTCGATCAGTTTCTCCTTCAGACGTCGCAAACGCTTGGTGAAACGGTCGACTGCATCGTCGAGAGCCGCTTCCGGCGAGCCGGCCGAAGTGGCGATGCGGACCAGGCGGCCCCCGAAGGATCCCGTGATCTCCAGGCGGTATTTGTCGTCGGATCGACGCGGGTTCTTCTCCTCGGCGACTTCGACATCGACACTGCCGCCCGTGTCGAACACCTTGCTCGCTCTGGTGACCTTCTCCGTCACCGCCTCGCGGAATCGATCGTCGATGGGCGTGTTTCTGGCGTGAAGCCGGACGTCCACATGTCCTCCATCCCTATGCGGGCAGGCGTTCGGGGACCATCCCCTCGCCCACCGTGACACTAGTCAGCGGGGCACAGATGTGGCCGTGAGCGCCGACAGGTCCACACCTGGAAACTCACCGAATGCGGCCAGAAGGGTCGAACCAGTGGTCACCACGTCGTCGATGATCACTGCTCCGCCGGGAAGGCTGCGCAAGCCGGAAAACGTCGGGGCTCTCCGCTCTCTGCGAGGGCGGCCGGCGTGTCCCACAGACACCAGGGGCGCCTCCAGTGCACACAGAACTTCGAGACCCGTCAGAGCCGCCAGTGCCCGAGCGAGTTCGAGGGCCGGGTCGATCCCCAGCCTCACCCGCTTGAACAGCACCCTCGGAACGGGGACGAGACACGACGCATCACGGCCCACCAACGGACGCATCGCCGGGGCCAGCAACGCGGCGGCCTGGTGGATCCCCCGGTACTTGAGCGTGTGGACCAGTTCGCGCGCAGGGCCCTCGTGGAGGAAAGCCGACCGCACGATCCGCCCACCCACCACCCGGGGTGGCGCTGGGCGCAAACGCGCCCGGCATGGGCCGCAGAGGCGGTCCCGACCCAATCGCCGACATGCGAGGCAGATCACGCCTCACAAGCTATGAGCGAGATGTGACAGGAATCAGGTGCCGTGCCGCCATCCGGAGAGATAGGCGATCTGGTCCTCGGTGAGCTTCTCCAGTCCACCGCCCAACGCCGCGAGCTTGATCGAGGCGACCTGCCGGTCGATCTCATCGGGAAGCGTGTAGATCGCCGGGGGCAGTGATCGACCTTCGCTTGCCAGCCACTCGGCAGCCAGCGCCTGATTCGAAAAGGACATGTCCATGACGTCGGCCGGATGCCCTTCGGCGGCACCCAGATTGACCAGGCGCCCCTCGGCGGCGAGCAAGATCCGCCGCCCATCCTTCATCTCGAATTCGTCGAGATTCGCTCTTATCGGTCGCTTGGCCACCGAGAGATCCCCCAGTGCGACGAGATCGAGCTCAACA
>JBFGRR010000078.1:0-7306 GCA_041567215.1 Acidimicrobiia bacterium
ACGGTGAGCCCCCTCCATCGACTCCGAGACTCCCGGGACGTTCACCCGTGTCACCGCGCCTTCGGGGTACATCTCCCCCACTTCGGGGGCGAACACCACATCGACCCCGGTTTCGCGGGCCAACTCGAGATCACGATCGAAGTCGCGGGGGTACCGCTCCAGGTCGGCGGGATCGTTGAACTGGAGCGGATTGACGAACAGGCTCACCATCACGGTGTCGGCGCCTTCGCGGGCTGCCCGCATCAAGGCCAGGTGGCCCTCATGGAAGAAGCCCATCGTCGGAACCAGGCTCACGACTCCGCGGCGCTGTGCCCTGGTGGCGGCAAAACTGGAAGTGACAGCTGTCACCGGGGGAAGGCTAGTTGCAGGCCGGCAGCCCGGCTCAGGATGGCAATGCCAGACCGGCTTCGATCGCGGCGAGGTTGGCCTCGGCGAAGATCCCTTCTCGGGCCGCGGCCAGCAGCGCCTCGACCGGGAACAGGTCCAGTTCGCGCACCGCGTATGCCAGCAGGGCCAGGCCTGCCGACGCCTTCGAGATCCGCCCCGGATCCACCACCCTCACCTCGGCATCGGTATGCACCGCCGGCAGGCCCGGGAGCGTGAAGACGACGGACTTCTCCGCCATCGAAGCGAGATCGGGCCTCACCTTGGGGATCCCTTCCGGGGCCAGGAGCAACAAGGCGTCAGGAGACCCGGCAGGCGCCAGCGGTTGCGGGTCTGGACCAAGGAGGATCTGGGAGAGGGAGTGCCCGGTCTTGACGGTGACGGGGTAGTCATCCCGTTGGGTCGCCCACAACCCCGACCGGATCGCGGCCTCACCGATGAGCCTGGCCGCCGATCGCACCTTGCCCCCCGCCGCACCGGCCGCAGCGAGCAGGAACGGGCGGTCGAGGCGGCTGGCGAACTCCACGTCGATCGGCACGGCAGGCGAGGTTGGAGCACCCACGACCGCGGTGTGTGCGGCGCGGTACGCAGCGGCGTACTCGGATGCGTCCCGCCGGTAGAGCACGCCCGCTTCGAGCCCGAGGTCGCCCATCGTCTGCTCGAGGCCGCGGCGGGTGAACTTGTTCGATCGCACGTAGTAGGCCGTGCACAGTTCCCAGATGTCCAGGAGGGCGAACCCTGGATGGGCGATCGCCTCTGCCATCCGCTCGCTCAGATCCTCGTCGAAGCTGGTCCCCCGGTAGACGTAGGCAGCCCCGTTGACCCCCACGGTCCCGCAGATGTCGAGCGGATGCTCGAGGTTGCCGCCCGGGGTCGTAGAGGTGATCGCTCCCTCGGGTGTCGTCGTGGAGTGCTGGCCGCCGGTCATCCCGAAGTTGAGGTTGTTCATCACCAGCACGGTCACACCGATGTTGCGCCGGGCCGCGCTGAGCAGATGGGTTCCCCCGATCCCGGTTCCACCGTCGCCCATGATCACGATCACCGTCAGGCCCGGGTCTACGAGCTTGATGCCGGTCGCGTAGGTCACGCTGCGGCCGTGCAGACCGTGGAACGCGCTCGTGGCGAAGTACTGATCGGAGAGACCGGCGCACCCGATGTCGCTCACGATCACGGTTCTCGCCGGGTCGGCGTCGAGTTTCACCAACGCCTCGTTGAGACGGTCGAGTATCGAGCCATGGCCGCACCCGGGGCAGAACGGGTAGGGGGTCTCGTTCCGATAGGTGTCCAGGACGGTCACCGGATGGCCTCCAGGATCGTTTCGGGAGAAATGAGGTCTCCGTCGAGCCGGTTGATGCGGACCACCTCGCGTCCGCCGGCCAGACGCTCGATCTCCCTCGCATACAACCCGGGGTTGAGCTCGGGGACCAGGATGTTCTCGATACCGATGAGGGACTTGCCGATGGCGATCTCAGGGACCGGCCACAGGCTCTTGAGGATGAGTGTGGAAACGGCCAGACCCTCATCCCTGGCCATTTCGGCGGCCTTCTTCACGGCACCGGCGGTCACGCCGTAACCGATGACGAGGGTGGCCGCGCCCGGGTCGAGGTCCTTCTCCACGATCTCGAGGCCCTCGGCTTCAAGTTCCACCTTTGCCACCAGGTGCTCGTTCAAGGCTCTCACCGTCGGCAGATGCTTGGTGATGAAGGCGCGCTCATCGTGGGTGGAACCGGTGAAACGCACCGTGCCGCCCTGGCCGAAGGGGTGAACCGGCGTCACGATCCCCGGAGGCGAGTACCGGTAGGGATCGCCGTCCCTCGAGAACTCCCTGGGCGGAGGCGAGACCTCCGAAAAGGCGTCTGCGTCGACCGTGACGGGGGTGGTGGCCACTTCCTTGTCGGTGAGCACGAAGACGGGGCACCGGTAGCGTTCGGCGAGTTCGAAGGCCTTCGCCGTCAGTTCGTAACAGTCGACGACGTCGGTGGGCGCCAGGGCGATCACCGGGAAGCCGCCCGAGGTGCCCCACCTGACGAAGAGCACGTCGCCCTGGGCAACCGTGGTGGCCCCGCCAGTGGCGGGGCCCAGCCGCTGGACGTCGACGATGACCAGGGGAACCTCGCCCATCACGGCCAACCCGATGTTCTCGCTGTAGAGGCTGATGCCGGGCCCGCTGGTGGCGGTCAAGGCACGTGCACCCGTCATGGCCGCACCGATGCACATTCCGATCGAGGCGATCTCGTCCTCGCCCTGAACTGCGACGCCTCCGACCTTCGGCAACTCTCGCATCATGGCCATGAGGATCCCCGACGCCGGGGTGATGGGATAGCCGGCGAAAAAGTCGCACCCGGCCGCGAGGGCACCGCGCACGATCGCGGTCGTTCCATCGATGTACTCGCGCCTGCCCGACGTCACCAGGGCATTCTCGGAAGACCGGATCCCACTGAATAGGGGCCATCGGCCCTGCTCAGCCGGCCGGGACCCTCACCGCGACGCGGTGCCCCAGCGTGTTCCGGCGGCTACCAGTCCTCTTCCTCGGACGGAGCCGTCACCTCTTCCCACCGGGAGTCGAGTTCTGCCTTCATGTCCTGGTACTGGTCGCGACGCTTCCAAAAGGCGGTCTTCCAGACCTTGAACCGGCGTCGCTCCGGCTCCGCGACGGGGAGTGGCTCGCGGTCGTGGCTGCGCCGCACCTCCGGCAGCGGGTCGAGCTCTTCGGGATCGGCGATCGTCTTGAGCTTCTGGTTGGCTGCGTGACGGGCCTTGCGATGATCGCGTTTGCGATCGTCCCTACTGGGCCGCAGTTCGTCGTAGCCGGGGATCGACTGCCGATTCGCGCGCGAGCGACGTGCCATGGACGAAACCTCCTCTGGCGTGCTTGTGCCTGACCAACACTCTTGGAGTGTTCTGGTGCATCTGCCATCCACGCTATCAGTATCGACAGCCAAACGAACGGGTCGCGGGCCAGATATCGCGCTCAGACCAACCAGGGGATGAGACGGCGGCGCACCTGCCGGCGGAACGCCTCGTAGTCCGGGAAGACCAGCAACATCGAGCGTTCCTCGACCGAGCCCTTTGCCCAGAAGAAGGCCAGGAGGGCGAGCACACCCGCTGCGGCGATCCACGACTCCTGAAGGATGGCGATCCCCGCGGCTCCGAGGATGATGGCGCCGTAGATCGGGTGCCGCACCAGCTTGTACGGACCGACTGCGATAAGCGTCGTCCCTTCCCGGGCCTGTGGGTAGGCGCTCAGCTCGGAGCCCAGTAGGCGCAGGGCGGAGAGACCCTGGAACCCACCGGCGAGGGCCACCGCGCCTCCTCCGAGAACCACCCATCCATTCGGCGACGGCGAACCGGTGACAAGAGCCAACCACAGCCAGGCGACCATCAACACGAGCTGTGCCGACACCCAGGCCTTGGCCCGGATCCCCAGCCCCGGCGTGCCGGACACCCAGTCGCCGCTCCACCGGAAGACCCTCTGACCGGAGAGCCTTCGGAGGGCGGCCGAAGCGGTCAGCCCGCCGCCGACATCGGCGTCGGGCCACACCTCGGCGAGCGGCGCCACAGCGAACCGCCTCTCGGAGACCCTCGGATGCGGGAGGGCCAGGGTGGCCGAATCCCGGGTGGCCCCGTCCGCCACCAGAACGTCGATGTCGAGGGTACGCGGGCCCCACCGAACCTCCCGGGTTCGATCCCTGCCAGCCTCGATTCGGTGTGCCTCGGCAAGGATCTCCTCGGGATCGAGGTGCGAGTCCAACAGGACCACCGCGTTCAGGAACCTCCCCTGTTCGGGTCCCCCCACCGGCTCGGTCTCGTACAGCCGGGACACCGCGACGACCTGGCCGATCTCCCCAAGCTCGCGGGCTGCGTGCCGCATGTGTTGTAAGCGGTCACCGACATTGGACCCCAACCCGAGGGCGAACCTCACCGTACGGCTCGATGCAGGGTGACGGAGATGTCGCCGGTGGTCACATCCACCGGTGCATGGGGTTTGTGGACCGTCACCGTGACGGCGTCAGCAAGCGGCTTTTCGAGCACCAGATCGGCCACCCGCCCGGCGACCCGCTCGATCAGGTTCCAGCGTTCGCGGGCCACCAGATCGTGGATCTCGGAAGCCAGCAGGCCATAGTCCAGCGTGTCTTCTAGTTCGTCGCTCACCGATGCCGGCTGCAGGTCGATCTCGATCTCGACATCGATGACGAACAGCTGGCCTTGATCCTTCTCCTCGGGGAACACGCCGTGATAGGCGAAGACCTCGATCCCCGCCAGTCGAACCCGGTCTTTCACGGTTCAGGTATCAGAGAGCGCCCCTCGGGGCCAAGAGCGCGACCGAGGATCTGCTGGATGACCGCCGTGGCGAGGATCCGGTCCTTGAGGAGGCCCGAGGCGATCAGATACCCGCCGAGCACCCCTGCCACCGTGTCGTCGATGATCTCACGGTGGACGAGCACCCTGGCCTCGGGATCCGCGAGAGCACGGTCCAGCTCCGCATAGAGCGCGGCGACCGCCTTCGGCTCCACGGTCGCTCCGATCGGGACGGACAGGGCCGTCATTCCCGCCAGTCGGTAGGCGTGGGCGTTCTGGTTGCCGGCGAGCATGGTCACAACCGTGGTGATGCCGGCCTCCCTCACCAGCCAGTTGATCTCCTCCTCGCGGCGAACCCGGCGGTGCTGGAAGCCGTAACCCCCGATACGCTCCGAAACCGCCAGCCGATCGGCGATTATCCAGGTGAATCCACGCGGCTTGAGTCCTGTGATCATCAATCTGAGACGATAGCTCGGGCAACCGCGACCGCTTCCCGGGCCGATGCCGGCTCGTGGACCCTCACGATCGACGCTCCCCGCTCCACCGCCATCGCCACCGTCACCGCGGTCGCCAGGTCACGGTCGGTGGGCCGCTCCCTACCGGTGATGGCACCGAGGAACGACTTGCGAGACGTGCCGATCATGATCGGAAAGCCGAGCCGGGAGAACTCGTCGAGCCTGCGGAGGATCTCCAGGTTGTGGACAAGTCGTTTTCCGAAACCGACACCGGGGTCGATGACGATCGACCCCTTCCGAACACCGCGGTCGATGGCCCTTTCCGCGGAAGCGCCCAGGTAGTCACTGATCTCCCCGATGACGTCCTCGTATTCGGGCGCGGACTGCATGGTCCCCGGTAATCCGCGCATGTGCATGATCACTACGCCCACTTTGGTCTCGGCCGCCACGTCAACCATGCGGGGATCTCTCAACCCTGCGACGTCATTGAGGATCGAGGCTCCGGCCGCGATCGCCGCCGAGGCGACCTCCGGCTTCATGGTGTCGACCGACACGGTGCATCCACCTTTGGCCAGTTCACCGATCACCGGGACGACCCGGCGGATCTCCTCGGCGACGGGAACGGGTTCCGCTCCGGGACGCGTCGATTCACCCCCGACGTCGATGATGTCGGCACCTGCGGCTCGCAGTGCAAATCCGTGCGCCACTGCCGCTTCCGCCGGGAGATACGAGCCCCCGTCTGAGAACGAATCGGGCGTCACGTTGAGGATGCCCATCACCAGCGGCTCGCCCAGTGGAAGGGCTGCCGGCCCGGCCAACCAGGCGGTCAATTCGTCCCGATCAGCAGCCGGAGTCCCTCGGCACGTGTCGCCGGATCGGTCCGGAACGACCCGCGGACAGCAGATGTGACCGTCGTCGAACCGGGTTTCTTGACCCCGCGCATGGACATGCACATGTGCTCGGCCTCCACCACCACCATGACGCCGCGGGGTTTGAGGATCCGCTCGATCTCGTCGGCGATCTGCATGGTCAACCGCTCCTGGACCTGCAGGCGTCTGGCAAACATGTCGACGAGGCGGGCGAGCTTCGAGAGGCCGGTGATGCATCCGTCGGCCGCGGGTACGTAGGCGACGTGTGCCTTCCCCCGGAAGGGAACCATGTGGTGCTCACACAGCGAGTAGAGCGGGATGTCGCGCACCATGACGATCTCGTCGTAGAGCGACTCGAACTGGACCTCGAGATGTTCGTCGGCGGTCTCCCACATCCCCGAGGTCACTTCTGTGAAGAAGCGGGCCACCCGGTCGGGTGTCTGCTGGAGCCCATCGCGATCGGGGTCTTCCCCGATGGCGATCAAGATCTGCCGGACGGCGGCGCGGATCGCCTCCTGGTCCACGTTGCTCATCTGGCCCTCCTCAGGGCATCAATCCCTCGGCTTGGTTCGCAGCAGCCATGCCGTCGTCCTTGGACGCCATGTCGGCCGGCGGCCGAATCCTCAGCGCACCTGCCGAGGTGTGCTCCCACTTGGGCACGTCGCTGAAGATCTCCGCTACCTCGTCTTGGCCCAGTGTCTCCCGCTCGAGCAGAGCCTCGACCATCCTTTCGAGGGCGGCACGATGCTCCCGGATGATCTGGCGGGCCTCCTCGTGGGCTGCGCCGACCAACTTGCGCACTTCCTCGTCGATCGATGCGGCAACCTGGTCGGAATAGTCGCGATTGCGGGCGTAGTCCCTACCGAGGAAGACCTCGCCTGCGGGCTTTCCGTACTGCAAGGGACCGAGGCGGTCGCTCATCCCGTACTCCATCACCATGCGGCGGGCGATCGACGTGGCCTTCTCCAGGTCGTTGGCCGCACCGGTGGTGGGGTCGGCGTAGATCACCTCTTCGGCGGTGCGACCGCCTAGGAGCATCGCCAGCTGATCGACCAGTTCTGAGCGCCGGACGAGGTACTTGTCATGGGTGGGCAGCGCCAGGGTGTGCCCGAGAGACCGGCCTCGCGCCACGATCGTCACCTTGTGAACCGGATCGGCCATGGGGAGCGCCCACCCGACGAGCGCGTGGCCCGTCTCGTGATAGGCGATGAGCTTCTTCTCGTCGTCCGTCATGATCCGAGACTTGCGCTCGGGACCGCCGATCACCCTGTCGATCGCCTCTTCCAACTCCGACATCCC
>JBFGRR010000079.1:0-7303 GCA_041567215.1 Acidimicrobiia bacterium
CGGTGGACACGCCGGAGGGTCTGAGGCTCGAACTGACGCTAGCGGGGCTGGGTACCCGCATCCTGGCAGCCCTGCTGGACGGCGTGATTCAAGGCGTGCTCCTGACCATCGTCATCTTCGGGATGGTCACGATCGGGAGCAACGTGGGAAACGACATCGGGTTCTTGTTCCTCGGCGGGCTCTCGCTCGCCGTGACGGTCGTCGTCGTCGGTTACCCGATCGCCTTCGAGACGCTGAACGGCGGAAGGACGCCCGGCAAGGCCGGTCTGGGGATCAGGGTGGTGCGCACCAGCGGTGCTCCGGTGGGGTTCTGGCCTTCGACCATCCGCAACCTGTTCCGCCTGGTGGATTTCCTTCCGACCGGCTACGCCGTGGGCTCTTTCACGATCCTGGCGACCGAGGCCAACCAGCGTCTGGGCGACCTGGCCGCCTCGACCATCGTGATTCGCGATCGTCTGCCCACCAGGCTTCCGGCTTCCGACCTGGCCGACGCTCCGGGATGGGATGTCTCCTCCGTGACACGGGACGAGGTGGTGCTGGTGCGCCGCTTCTTCGATAGAGCGAGGTCACTGCCCTTGGACCGCAGGCTCCAGCTGGCCGGCCAGATCGCCGCGAGGCTCAGGCCGAAGGTCGGCGGCGTCGAAGAGACGCTCGACGACGAGGAGTTCCTGCGGAAGGTGCTCGGTCAGAAGCTGAACCGCTGAGGGTCATCTCTCCAGCGCCGCCTGCGCGGCGGCCTGCTCGGCCTCCTTCTTCGAGCGACCGGTGCCCCGGCCGGTCTCCATGCCGTCGATCAGGACCACCGCTGCGAATTGCCGCTCGTGGTCGGGTCCGGTTCCGGTCACCAGGTACTCGGGTCGAAGGCCATCGGCGGCCACCCTCTCCTGCAGTCGTGTCTTGAAATCACGGCGGCCCGGGTCCTCGGCCTTGGCGCGGATCAGGTCGGCCCAGTGAAGGTGGATCACTTCCCGGGCTGCTTGGAGGCCGCCGTCCAGGTAGATCGAGGCCAGAATCGCTTCCATGGCATCGGCGAGAATCGAGGGCTTGCTACGGCCACCGGAGAGCTCTTCACCAGCCGACATGACGACGTGGACTCCCACGCCGAGAGCGCCGGCCAGGTCCGCCAATACGCCGCGGTTGACGCACGCCGCCCTCACCTTGGCCATCTCCCCTTCTGCGAGGTCGGAGTGGTTCTCGAAGAGGAACTCCGTGACCACGAGTTGAAGAACCGCGTCGCCGAGGAACTCGAGGCGCTCGTTGTCGGGGACCGAGACGTTCTCGGATGAGTAGGAGCGATGCACCAGGGCGGCCGTCAGCAGCTCGGCATCGGCGAAGTCGTAACCGAGGGCGGCTTCGAGGTCTGCGGGCATCACCCCGAGGATATTCGCGATGCGACCCGTTCGACCAGACCGTGGGCAGCGCCTTCATTCGCCATCAGCAGAGCGTTCGAGACCGCACGTCTCGACGAAGAGCCGTGGGCGATGACGACCACGCCGTTGACCCCCAGGAGATGAGCTCCGCCGGTCGCCTCGTAGTCGAGGCGATCGGTCACCGGTGCGAGCAGTGGGAGGATCTCTGCGAGGCTCTCGGCGGATGCGTCGGCGATCGCTTCCCTGAACAGCTGGGACAGTAGGGCAGCCACCCCTTCGGTCGTCTTCAGGAAGACATTGCCGGTGAACCCGTCGGTCACCAGGACATCGGCCTTGTCGAGAGCGATGTCACGACCCTCGAAGTTGCCCACGAAGTTGACCGGAGCCTGCTCGAGGAGTTGGTAGGCGTCCTTTTCGAGCTGGCGGCCCTTACCTTTCTCCTCTCCGATGTTCAACAGACCGATCCGGGGAGCCTGCACGTCGAAGTAGGTCTCAGACAGCGCGGCACCCATCTCGGCGAACTGGACCAGATGCTCCGGCCTCACATCGGGGTTGGCGCCGGAGTCGAGCACCACCGTGGGAGTGCCGGGGGTGGGGAACACCGAGGCGATGGTTGGACGCAGCGCCCCGGGCACCCGCCCGACGATGACCGCCGCGGCAGCCATCGCTGCGCCGGTCGATCCCGCCGAAACGAATCCGGCTGCCTCGCCCGCCTTGACGAGCCGAGCACAGGCAACGATCGACGACTGCGGTCTCTCGCGCAGAGCGCGTGCCGGGTCCTCCCCCATCCCGATGACATCGGGCGCGTGCACGACGGGAAGGTCGACACCTCCCAGTTCGCGCCGGACTGCGACCTCGTCGCCGACGAGCACGACATCCACGCCGTGGCCGGCAGCGATCAGAGCGCCGGCGACGGTCTCGACCGGGGCACGATCACCACCGGAGACGTCTAGGGCGATCCTTGCCAATTCAGTCGGTATCGACGACTTCGCGGCCGTTGTATGTGCCGCAATTGGGGCAGGCGCGATGAGGCATCTTGGCGCTCTTGCACTGGGGGCAGGTCGACAGTGTCGGGCGGGAAGCCTTCCACATCGCCTTGCGCCTGCGTGTGCGCATGCGCGACATCTTTTTCTTGGGCACCGCCATGGTGCATCCTCCGGATCAGGTTTCGAACAGCTGTTTGAGCGCGGCGAACGGTGAGTCGGAGACGTCACCATGGCCGCCGCAGGGAGTTGTATTCAAGTCGGTCCCGCACGTGGGGCAAAGTCCTAGGCAATCGGCCCGACACAGCGGGGCCATGGGGATCGCCAGCGCCACCTCGTCGTGCACCACCGGTTCGAGGTCGATCCACCCGCCCGGCTCCACGGGAGCCTCGTCCTCCTCGTCGTCCGGCCGGACCCGGAACACCTGCTCGAAGGGCACTTCCAGCCCCACCGCCCACTCCGTCGTACAGCGGTTGCAGATCAGAATCGACGAAGTGGAGGCGGTTCCCCGGACGATGACGCCGTCGGAGAGCGACCTGAGGACCGCATCGACGATCACATCGCCCTCGACGCGTCCGGCCGCCAGGGCGATCGCCACGGTGAGTGTCCCCGACTCCGGCCGCGTCTGGCCGGGGGGATCGAACATGTCCGAGACCTGGAAGCGGACCGTCATCAGATCGGCACGTCGGGAGCGGCCGGCCGGGCCCGGTGGAGCTCTTCTCGGGCGTTGTGGACCTTGGTCAGGAGCTCGGCGAGCAGCGCTTCGGCCGACTCCAGCTTGCGCTCCACCTCGTCCTCGGCCTCCAGCCGGAGCCGTCGCGCCTCTCCTTCGGCCCTTCTCACGAGGGTGTTCGCCTCCTCGACGGCCTCCGCGAGCACGTACGACTCCGAGACCATCCTGCGGCTCTCCGACTTGGCGCGATCGATGATCTCCTGAGCCCTCTCGTTGGTGCGAGCGATGAACGCCTCCCGCTCCCTGACCATCCAACGAGCGGCCCGGAGTTCGTCCGGGAGTTCGATCCGCAGACGCTGCAACAGGTCGAGAAAGCTCTCTTTGTCGAGCAGCACGTTGGTGGACAAGGGCATCGACTTGGCCGCCTCGAGGTGGGCGATGGCCTCATCCACCAGATCCTGGAGCTCGCCAACCGACGTGCGGGGGCGGGGTTCCTCATCGCTCATTTCAGCTTCTCCTTCAACGCTTGGAAGACCGAGGGGGGCACCAGAGGCTCGACGTCGCCACCGAGCCGGGCAACCTCCCGCACCAGGGTGGACGAGAGGAAACTCCACTCCGGGCTGGTGGGAATGAACATCGTGTCCACTCCACTCAGGGTGTGGTTCATCTGCGCCATCTGCAGCTCGTAGTCGAAGTCGGTGACGGCTCGCAGGCCTTTGACCATCACCTCGACCTGCCTCTCCACGGCGAAATCCACCAGCAGGCCGGAGAAGGACGCCACCTCCACCCCGGAGACGTCTCTCAACACGATCTCGAGCAGACCCACCCGCTCCTCGGCGGTGAAGAGCGGCGCTTTGGAAGGATTGTGGACCACCGCGACCACCACCCTCTCGAAGATACCGGCTGTTCTCTTGATCACATCGATGTGCCCGTTGGTGGGCGGATCGAAGCTTCCTGGGCAGAGTGCTGAGGTCATGGCGCCTTCCTGTACCTGATGATTCTGGTGTCTCCGTAGCGTCTCTCGGTGTCAATCGCGAGAGAATCCGGAGCGGGGACACGGTCCGAGGACCGACGGGAGACAACCGCCACCCCGACGGCATCGAGGTGAGGTGCAAGCCGGTCGAGCAACTCACCCAGGGCCCCGGAGTCCATCGGCCAGGGAGGATCCGCGAAGACGAGGTCGAACTCGGTTTCCAGGGTTGCGACGTAGCTCTCGACCGGGCGCGAGTCGACGACGGCCTCTATGCCGATGTTCACCAGGTTGGCCCGAAGGGCGAGAAGCGCCGCCCGCGCCGACTCGACGAAGACCACCGACTCCGCCCCCCTGCTCATCGCCTCGATCCCGAAGCTGCCTGCGCCGGCGTAGAGATCGAGGACCCTGGCACCGACCACCGAATCGCCGAGCGAAGAGAACACCGCCTCCTTGACGCGGTCGGCCACCGGTCGGGTTGCCGGCGTCTCCGGAGCGGCGAGCCGGCGGCCTTTGTGAATCCCGGCGATCACGCGCATGGTCCGGACGCTAGCCAACCCTCGGTTTCAGCTGACGAACAACCACTCGACCGCGTCCCCGAGCAAGGCCCTGATCTCGTTGCGTAGGCGAGGATGCTCGGCCAGATCGGGGTCGGCGTCGATGAGGGCGAAACCTTCACGGCGCGCCGCGACCAGGGTGTCGAAATCTCGCAACAGGTCGGCGAGTTTCAGGTCCGCGACGCCGGACTGCCTCGTTCCGAACACGGTTCCCTGCCCGCGGATCCGCAGATCCTCCTCGGCCAGGAGGAACCCGTCGGTCGTTGCCACCATCGCTGCGATGCGGGCCTCGCCCTCGGGAGTGGTCGGGTCGGCGAGCAGCAGGCAGGTTCCTCGATGCTCTCCGCGGCCCACCCGTCCCCTCAACTGATGGAGTTGGCTGAGCCCGAAACGATCGGCGTCCTCGATGACCATCACCGTCGCGTTGGCGACATCGATTCCGACTTCGATGACCGTGGTGGCTACCAGCACGTCGACCGAGCCTGCCCGGAAGGCGCTCATCACGGCCTCCTTGTCCCTCGAGTGCATCTGCCCGTGGATGAGGCCGAGTCGAAGGGCGGGGAACACTGCCTGCAGGCGCTCGTACTCCGCGGTCGCACTGGCGGCTTCGACCTTCTCGGAGTCCTCGACGAGCGGACACACGACGAACGCCTGCCGACCCGAACCAACCTCCCGCCGAACCGAGTCCCAGGCCTTCGCCTCATCGGTCTTCGGCAACCAGTGGGTCGAGACGGGAGTCCTGCCCGGGGGCATCTCGTCGATGATCGAGACGTCGAGGTCCCCGTAGAGGGTCATCGACAACGTCCTGGGGATGGGGGTCGCCGTCATGATCAGCAGGTCGGGGTCGATGTCGCCGCCCTTCTCTTTGAGCATGACCCGTTGCGCCACCCCGAACCGGTGCTGCTCATCCACCACCGCCACCCCCAGTCGCGAGAAGTGGACCCCTTCCTGGATGAGGGCGTGGGTTCCCACCACGAGGTCCATCCGACCGTCGGCGATCCACGCCATCACCTCACTGCGGGAGGCCTCGGACGAGAAGTTGGTGAGCGCTTGTGATGAGGTGAGCAATGCCATGCGCACGGCCGGCCCCTCGGGTGCTTCGAAGAGCGAGTCCATGCCGAGCATCTCGGGCCCTGGCGCGAGGCCGGCCATCTCCAGCAGCGAGGAGACACCGAGGAAGTGCTGGCCTGCCAGCACTTCGGTGGGCGCCATGACCGCCCCCTGGAAGCCACCCGAGATGCCGATGAGGAGACTCGCCACCGCCACCACCGTCTTGCCCGACCCGACCTCGCCCTGCAGGAGGCGGTGCATCGGGTACCCGGCGAGCATGTCTCCGCGGATCTCGGACAGGACTCGCTGCTGGGCCGACGTCAAGCGGTAGGGAAGGCCTTCGAGGAACCGCTCGGCGAGACCTGCCTCATCGCCATGGGACACCCCTTTCGCCTCGTGCATCTGTCGCCGCTTCTGGATGGCGAGAGCGACCTCGAGACGAAAGAGCTCGTCGAACACGAGGCGACGACGGGCCTCTTCGATGCGGTCGAACTCCTCGGGGAAGTGGATGTCGGCAAAGGCGCCGTCTCGCCCCATGAGCTGATGCCGATCGAGGATCTCGGCGGGCACGGGATCGGGAATCGGCCGTGATCTCCTCAGCGCGTTGTGCACGGCCCGGCGCATCCATCCGGGCCCGACCTCACCGACCGAAGAGTGGATCGGGACGATGCGGCCGGTACGCAGCGACTCGGATGTCGCCGACAGCACATCCACCTCCGGCGACTTCATCTGCGGGCGGCCCCGGAAACGCTCCACCTTGCCTGAGAGGGCGACCTCGGTCCCGGTAGGGAGCTGGCGCTCGCGGAAACCCTGGTTGAACCACACCGCCTTGAGAGGGCCGGTCCCGTCGTTCACGGTGGCTTCGACGATGGTCAGGCCCCGCCGCGGTCTCCTCACCGACACGCCGGTGACCTTGCCGATCACGGTCACTTCGGATCCCACGGGCAGCAGTCCCACCGGCTCGACCCTCGACCGGTCGATGTAACGCCGGGGAACGTGCATGAGGAGATCGGCAACGGTCTCGATGCCCGCCTTCGACAAGGCTGCACCACGCCGGCCCTTCAGCCCCGAGACCTCCTCGACCGGGATCGCCGCCAGGCGAGCGAGCTCTGCCATCCCTACTCGAGTGAGAGGAGGTAGGGATAAAGCGGCTGACCTCCGTCGACTCTCTCCACCTCCAGCAGGGGATGAAGTTCCGAGAGCCAAGCCTCGAGCGACTTGATCACGGAGACGCGGGCTCCCTCGCCAAGGTACAGCGTCAATATCTCGGGGTCGGGTGGGAGGATCGCTGCGGTGAGGCCCCGCAGGGCGGCCTCTTGATCGCGATCCGAGACCACGATGGTGCCGTCGGCGATCCCCAGCCACTCACCCTTCTCGATGAGCCCGTAGTCGACCCTGGCGTCACGAACCGCCTGCGTCACCTCGCCATCGAGGACCGCCGATGCCGCTGCGGCCATGTCCTCGACGGTTCGCCGAACGTCTGACTCTCCCGGTTGGTAGCCCATCATCGCCGCGATGCCTTGAGGCACGCTGCGTGTGGGCACGACGACCACCTCTTTGGTGGAAAGCGCGTTCAGATGCTCGGCGACGGGAACGATGTTCTTGTTGTTGGGGAGGACGACCACGACCCCGGCCGGGATGGCATCGACCACCGCGAGCAGGTCCTCGGTGGACGGGTTCATGGTCTGGCCCCCGGATAC